>NZ_NRJH01000053.1 GCF_003585925.1 Psittacicella melopsittaci | reverse complement strand
GTTAAATTGTTAAAGAACTTGTGTTGTCTTTTTGCGACAACTCGGAGTATTATATATTATTTTTAACCCCGCTGTCAACTCTAATTTGCAATTAATTTTTTGCTTTAGAAGTTGATTTTGTTGTCTCATTTATTTGACAACGTGGGCTATTATAGACAAATAAAAAGTCTATGTCAACAAGATTTTTTCTAAAAGTTTTTTCTTTTGTTCAAGATGGTTAGTTATGGTTTTGTTTTTTAATCGCTTTTTTTAGGAAAGTTTTTTTCTAGACTAAATGTTTTTCGCAAAATAAGCATTCTAAATTACATTTGTTTTGACAGCAATAACTCTAAATCTTTTATATGTTTATTTAAATCTAATCTGTAAATTTAGATTAATAAAATTTTTATCACTTTCCCTGTAAACTTCACCAAACTCATGTCGTGACGTTGAAGCTGTCTCATACTTAGTGCTTTTCAGTAGGTATTCTTCGAAGTAATTACGATTATAGATATGATAAGCGAGAACATTCCCCTCTTTGGTAACGACTATATACCCACCAGTTGCTTCGTCTACACCATCCCAAACTGTAGCTGGCTTCATCCCAAGAGCAACAGCTGTTAGAAATTTCTTAAACTTATATCTGTATGCATTTACGTTTCCATAAGACATAGGATTATCTTGTTCAAGCTTTTCTACAATTTCATCACAATTACTAATGCCGTCTCTATAAAAATATAGTAAGGTTTGAGAGATAATTTTATCCATATTGCTATCGATGAGCACCAAGTTATCTGTAAAAACCTGATTATTCATTTTGTTGTAAGTTAAACTTACACCTTTTTCGCTTAGTCTATTTATTCGACCTTTGACATCTGTATGATTTTTTCCACCAGATACTTTGTATATGCTATTAATCTCTTTTACTAAATCAGGATGGCTATCAGTTAACTCGTAGATAAAGTTTGTTGTTTTACCTGCATTTAATAAAGTAGGTGCAGAACCTAACTCTGATTTTATCGAAAAACCTACAGTTGGACTATAACCTGTGTTTACATCAACAATTTTTATAGAAATATCACTCTTATCCACAGCGGGAGCAGAAAGCTTATAACATAAAATGCCTTTCATAAACGTCTCAGTATTTTCTACTGCGAAAGCTCCTTTAGCAGATTTGCACTTTAACTCATTCAATAAGCTTTCATTTTCTTGCTTGAACACGTTTGCGGATAATTCTTTTACTTTCGTCCCATTGTGGTAAATCGTAATAGTCTCACCCGCAAAATATTCTAAACACTCTCCTCTAGTTTCCTCTCTTATTATTTTTATAATTGGAAAATAGATATCTTTGATCTTATTAAGGTTACTGTCGGCTGCATATATTTTTCCCTCGGCTAAAAGTTTAAGTAAAACATAAATCTCCGACCATTCTCCTTTATTACCTTTTATCATTTGGATCTCCAACAGTACAATTCAATCTATGTTAATTACTTAATACCCCGATTTATAGCTCTAGGTACTTCATAATTTTTTGAGCTATAGCTTTAATAACAGGTATTGTAACCGAATTGCCAAACTGCTTATATAAATGCGTATCAGCAACCACTAATTTAAACTCATCTGGAAAACCTTGCAGTCTAGCCCATTCTCTTGGCGTCATCTTACGTATGTACTCTCGATTGATTTCTCCTTTAATATGAGTTACGGGAGTAAAGTTAGTTAGTCTAGGATCAACGATAAGATTTCTTTCTCTTCCCATACCACCACAAACTATAGCCCCTGCAATTGAATCTAACTCTCTGATCTCATAACCAAAACCATGTCCTTTAGCTGCATGTCTTGCTTTGTGTTGTTTGAGAGACTCAAGGTAGGCAGTAGACAGGTAGTACTTAGGAGAAACTTCTTGCTCTTCAAGAATATCGGCAATAACTTTACTTGTATCAGTTTTTGTTGGGAAAGTAAACTGCTCGGGAGCTATGTCTTTTCTAAAAGCGACAATATAAATTCTTTCGCGGTTTTGGGGAACCCCAAAGTCTTTACTATTTAGCACTTGAGAAAAAACAACGTAACCTAAATCAGCCAGAACACTTTGAATTACCTTAAAGGTACGTCCTTTATCATGGTTAACAAGGTTTTTTACATTCTCGCAAAAAACTACTTTGGGTTGATGCTGTTTAACAATTCTCGCTACATCAAAAAACAAGGTTCCTCTTGCGTCCTCAAAGCCCTTTTTACTACCAGCTAAAGAAAAAGCTTGGCAAGGAAAACCTGCGAGGAGAATATCATGCTCAGGTATGGATTTCTCATCGACTTTAGTTATATCCCCAACTACTTGAGCCTGATCTTTAAAGTTGGCTAGATAAGTTTCTCTTGCTTTAGCATCTAGCTCACTAACAAAAACTGTTTCTATTTGCTCAGCAAAGGCTTGCTCAAAGCCTAGTCTAATTCCACCTATTCCCGCAAATAAATCAATCGATTTGTACATTATTTTTTCCTTTTCTTAATTATGCACTAAGCTTTATTCTACTATAAGCTCATCTTCTCGTCATCTTTTATTAGGTAGTACCTAAGCAAGAATTGGCAATTATTTTCCTCACACATTTATAGTCTAGTATTCTTGTATTTTACTTGCCTAAACCTCTGGTTTTCCTGTTAAAATCACGCTAAATTATTGGTATAATAAACAATAGTAGAGCTGGTTTTTTATAAGTAACATTTACTATCTAGAATAGAAAAAAATTACTCCCTACCCAGCACAAAATCATATATATTCTCAACTCAACTTAAATAATATACATATCTATGAAAAGGAAAAATATCTTTTGGAGCCTAAGTCTGTTAGGTTTAGCAGCTATGGGTTTAAGTTCTTGTTCTAACACAGGTTCGGCTTTAAATATTTTCTCGAAATATAAATATAACTTTACCAATATCACCTACTATCAGCTTCCTAACGAACTCATGGTTAAAGTTATTAACCCTGAAGAAGTTAGAATCACGTTTACAGATCCTAAAGCCTTAAGAGACTTTATTCAAGCTTACATTCATCATGTAAAGAGCTACACGCCTTTAGACTTAAGTTTTATTGATATGTCAAAAGTTGACAATGTTGACTTTCTCTTTGCAGGAACTTTAAAGAGATATGAATCTAAAGATCTGTATGGAACTTATCCTAATACCTTTCGAGTATCCTTTTATGGATGTAGAGGAGACTTAGATAATGTAATAAACGTTGACTTAACTACTATAGATTTTAGTCATGTTAAATCAATGGTAGGTACCTTTGCTTGTACTTATATCACTCCCTCTACTGATCTAAGTAAAATTAATGTATCTAACGTTGAAAATATGAACAGCTTATTTAGCGAGGCTACTTTTGCTGTCCCTTCTGCTGTTAATATCGCAAATTGGGATGTATCAAAAGTTCAAGACATGACTGCTATGTTTTACAGTACTAAATTTAACCCAGATATAAACAATTGGAATGTATCTAATGTTACTAGTATGTACAGCATGTTTGCTAACGCAAGTAACTTCAACCAAGATATTAGTAAATGGAACGTAGGAAATGTTTATATTATGTCTTTTATGTTTAATGGAGCTAGTAACTTTAACCAGAATATAGGCAATTGGAATGTTTCTCAGGTTAGAAGTATGAAAAGTATGTTTGCTGGTGCCTCAGCTTTTAACCAAGACATAGGGAACTGGAACGTTTCTCAGGTTAGAGATATGATGGGAATGTTTGTTGATGCCTCTGCTTTTAACCAAAACATAGGGAACTGGAACGTTTCTCAGGTTACTAATATGAACGGGATGTTTCTGGGAGCTGAAGCATTCAACCAAAATATAGGTAGCTGGAATGTAGCAAAAGTTACTGATATGGCTTCCATGTTCGAGCAAGCTACGAGGTTCAACCAAAACATAGGTAACTGGGACGTATCTAATGTTACTAACATGGGATCTATGTTTAATAAGGCAAGAGCATTCAACCAAAACATAGGTAGATGGAACGTTTCTAAAGTTACTAATATGAAAGCAATGTTTAATGGTGCTGAATCCTTCAACCAAAATATAGGTAGCTGGAATGTAGCAAAAGTTACTGATATGTCACATATGTTCAATCGAGCTAAGAGATTCAACCAAAACATAGGTAACTGGGACGTATCTAATGTTACTGATATGAAAGCAATGTTTCACTATGCAGATGCTTTCAATCAAGACATAGGATTATGGAAAGTATCTTCCGTAAGAGATATGTCACATATGTTTTTTGCGACAAAAGCATTTAATCAATATATAGGATTTTGGGATGTATCTAATGTTAGAAATATGTCATATATGTTTACAGGAACTGTTAGATTTAACCAAGATATAAGTCACTGGAACGTATCAAATGTCAATGATATGTCATATATGTTTGCCCTCTCTGAAGCATTTAATCAAAATCTCACTTTCTGGAAAGTTTCACATGGTACAAAACATGACCACTTCTCCAATGGTGCAAGAAGATTTAATAGATCTCTAGCCCCTAACTTCTATTAAAAATTAACCTGTGTGGTGTTGCAGAGTTTCTTAAACAATTTCGTAAAACACAATAAAATTCCCCCGTATACCTACTGTATACGGGGGTTAGTTATGGTTATTATCCTTGCTTGCCATTAAGCTTTGATAATCCACCTACTGCCATAACTTTATTTACTACTCAAAATATCAATCCCTATGACTTTCTATGCCTTTTAACCTAAAGATAAAAGACAAAACTCCTGAGCAAAGTTTCCTTGCCTTAGCATTTTCTCTTCCTCCTCTTTCCTTTCCCCATGCTTATTACTGCTATAATAAATAGTAAAAAAATTACCATTACCCTTGGATTCTACTTATGAAAAAACTCTTCCTTAGCCTCAGCATTGGGGTTGTAACTCTTGGTTTAGGAGCAGGAGGATATTATCTTTACGCTAACTCTACTAGCCCTACATATGAATACCAACTCAAAGATATTACCTTCGAGCAACTACCAGCCGAATTAGCCCAAAAGCGTCTAGATCCAACTCAAGTAAAGATTACCTTTACATCTAGCTCCAAACTAAAAATCTTCTTAGATGTCTATATTGCAAAATTCAATGATCTTCAAGGACAACCTCTAGATCTGAGTTTTCTCAATATGAGTAAACTTAAAGACATAGACTTTCTTTTTGCGGGTAAAATCAATGAATATACTATGGCAAATGGAGCTGTGTACTTTTCTTGTAATCCCAATGATCTCCGTCCTCTCAATATCGACTTTTATACTTTGGATTTAAGTAATATTACTTCAATGCGAGGCACTTTTGCTTGTACGACTTTTACTAATGACATTAGCCAACTCAATGTAGCAAAAGTAAAAAACATGAATAGCCTCTTTACCAGTGCTTTAAGTTTTAATCAAGATTTGAGTAACTGGGACGTTTCAAATGTCACAGACATGGCCTTTATGTTCAAAGAAACTCCTTTCAACCGCAATCTAAGCACTTGGGATGTGAGTCGCGTAACTGACATGACAGGCATGTTTGCTTATACTTCTGACTTTAACCAAGAGCTAAATTTTTGGGATGTATCTCGCGTTAAAAGTATGCAAGGTATGTTTCTTGAAGCCAAAAGCTTTAATCGCGATCTTGATTACTGGGATGTTTCACGAGTAGAAAACATGACGGCTATGTTTATGTATGCGCCTGTTTTTAATGGTAATATCAGCACTTGGGATGTAAAGCGTGTAACTAGTATGCATTCCATGTTCCATGGAGCCTACCAGTTTAATGGCGATCTCAGTAAATGGAACGTAAGTCGAGTTACGGATATGTCCAGAATGTTCTTTCTTGCAACTAACTTTAACCAAGACCTGAGCAAGTGGAATGTGGCTAGAGTTACAAATATGTCACAAATGTTTTGGCAAGCGAGCAAGTTTAGTGGCGATTTAAGCAGTTGGAATGTAAGTAAAGTAACAAATATGCAAGGAATGTTTGGCAATGCAGAAAACTTTAATGGCATTTTACGGGACTGGGATGTTTCTCAGGTTACGGACATGTCCTATATGTTCATAAATGCCAAAAACTTTCGCAATAACCTCAGCAAATGGAATGTCTCGCAAGTAAAAACCATGCGTGCGATGTTTAGTGGAGCGAGCTTTTTCTGGAGTGATCTCAGTAAATGGGATGTTTCTCAAGTTACAGACATGAGTTTTATGTTCAATAAAGCAGAGAACTTTTATGGCGATTTAAGTAATTGGGATGTATCTCAAGTAACAAACATGAGAGGAATGTTTCAGCAAGCAACAAACTTTACTAGCGACCTAAGCAAATGGCAAGTAGGTAAAGTAAACAATATGGCAAATATGTTTTCCTATGCGGTTAAGTTTCAGTGTGATTTAAGTAATTGGGACGTTTCTCAAGTAACGGACATGCGAGCTATGTTCTCAGGGGCTTATAGATTTACAAGTAACTTAAGCAAGTGGAATGTAGCACAAGTAACTAACATGGAGTATATGTTTGCTTATGCTTTTAGGTTTAGAAGTGATTTACGGGCTTGGGATGTTAGCCGAGTTTTACAAAGCCAAGATATCTTTTTAGAGGCAAGAAGCTTTAATCTGGCTTATAGTCCTCGCTTTAAGTAACCTAATCCCAAAACCAAAACAAAAAACCAAAGAAAGCAAAACAAACCTAAAACAACCCTCAAAGAAAGCAAAACAAAAACCAAAGAACCCCAAACAAAAACCAAAGCAAAGAGAACAAAATAAAGAAACAAAATACAAAGAAACCAAAGCAAAAACCCAAACACCCAAACAAAAACCAAAGAAAAATAAACAAACCTCAAACCCAAAACAAAGAAACCAAAGCAAAAACAAAACCCAAAACAAAAACCCAAAACAAGATCCTAAAGCAAGAAAAAAGTAGTTCCATTCTAAAATGCACTTAAAGTGCACTTAATTTTTCCTAAAAAACAAACTATCTTTTCCTCTAGCTTTTGCCAACTTAAAAAGAACAATTAAAGTATAATATGCGTACCTATTTTTTTGCTAAAGAGCTTGCCTAACTTTATTTGGCCTTTAGTTTAGCTTTAGCTTGGCTTTAGCTTGAACTTTGTTTGTCTTTAGCTTGAACTTTATCTTGAGCTTTGTTTAGCGTAGCTGACCTTTACTTAGCTTTAGCTTGATTTTATCTAGCTTTAGCTTGACCTTAGCTTGAACTTTGTTTGGCTTTAGCTTGTCTTTAGATGACCTTAGCTTAACTTAGCTTAACTTAGCTTAGCTCTAACTTGGTCTTAGCCTAGCTCTCTTATTTTCATTTTGTCTTTTGCTTTTTATTTTTATTGAGTTATATCCATGCCTAAAAAGAACCTTTTCTTATCTTTTACCGCAACCGCAATGGCTTTGCTTGCTAGTCTGGAGCTAAGTAACCCAGCCTCAGCTAAAAGTTACAAATATCAATTTACCGATCTTTCTTTTTATCAACTTCCAGAAGAAATCCAAAGCCAACCTCTAGATCCGCAACAAGTAAGACTGAGCTTTACTTCAAATGAAAATCTAAGAGACTTTCTTCTTGATTACCTTGCCGAGTTCAATGATCCGCAAGGCAAGGCTCTGGATCTAAGCTTTATTAATATGGAAGGGATTGATAATATCGATTACCTTTTTGCAGGAGCTTTTGAGGAAGATAAACTCGACAATGGTCAAGTTTATACCTACTGTTACCCAGACGAGTATAAAAACCTCAATATAGATTTTGCTAGTTTTGATACAAGTAAAGTAACTTCAATGCAAGGTACTTTTGCTTGTACAATTATTAACAATGACCTGAGTAAACTACAAGTATCACAAGTGACTAATATGAATGGTCTCTTTAGTAATACTCAATTTAGAACTAATCAAGCTGGCTTAAATCAATGGGATGTTTCTCAAGTCCAAGACATGGCTTTTATGTTTAAAAGCAGTGACTTTAACCAAGATCTAAGCTCTTGGAATGTAAGCCAAGTAAAAAACATGACAGGAATGTTCTGGGGTACCTCCAACTTTAATCAAAGTCTGCAAACTTGGGATGTAAGCAAGGTGCAAGACATGAGTTACATGTTTTACGCAACTCCGAGCTTTAATCAGGATTTAAGCAAGTGGAATGTATCCCAAGTAACCAATATGCAAAACATGTTTGCTCAAGCAGAGGCTTTTAATGGGCAAGTGGGCACTTGGAATGTGGCAAATGTACGCAATATGGCACATATGTTCAGTAAAGCAACTCGCTTTAACCAACCTCTCAATTCTTGGGATGTAAGCAAAGTAACAAATATGGAAAGCATGTTTGCTGGAGCTACGAGCTTTAACCAGGATCTCAGCAAGTGGAATACGGCTTCGGTAACTAGTATGCGAGCTATGTTTGCTCAAGCACAAGCTTTTGCCCAAGATTTAAGTATGTGGAATGTAAGTCAGGTTACTGACTTAAGTCACATGTTCAATGGAGCGGCTAAATTTAATGCCAACTTAAATAACTGGGATGTAAGTCAAGTTAAAGACATTTCCTATTTATTTAATCGAGCAACTAGCTTTAATGGACAAATCAAAGATTGGAATACGGCTCAAGTAGAAAAAATGAATAATACTTTTGCTTATGCTACGAGCTTTAACCAAGATCTGAGCCAATGGAATGTAAGTAAAGTAACTTCTATGCGCAATCTTTTTGATCATGCTTTAGTTTTTAATCAAGATTTAAGTGGCTGGGATGTAAGTCAAGTTAAAGATATGTCTTACATGTTTGCCTTTGCCCAAAACTTTACGAGTGATCTCAGTAAATGGGATGTATCTCAAGTACAAAGCATGCAATTTATCTTTGCTGATACTAACAAGTTTAATAGCGATCTGCGAGCTTGGAATGTAAGTAAAGTAAGATTCTATGCTAATGCTTTTGTTAATGCCAAGGCTTTAAAGCCAGAATATCAACCAAAATTTGAATAAAACTATCCCCTCAAGCAGTTTTGCTTGAGGGGATTAATTTATATTTTTGCGATTGGCTTGAATTTTATTTTTATTAGCAATATATTCATATAACAGCACACTTAACAATACTTGTACTTAAAAATATGAATAAATTAAAATTATCTCTTTGTTACGCTCTGTTAGCAATGAGCTTGCCAAGTATGGCAGCTCTAAAAAATGTTACTGCCATTAGTGTACCTACTTCAAGTGGGCAAAAATTGGTAGCGGCAGCTCTCGAATACGATGAGGTTATCAGTAATAAAGATCTTAAAATCAGTAGCTTTGCGATAGAGGGAAGAACTATTACTGGCGTTTATGCAACTAATGCTCTAGACCTCCAAGCTCCAGCTGGGGACGGCAATATAGTTATCCTTCAACTAGATGGCAATGATGAGCTAGCGGCTCTAACTACACATGAACCGCGTGAACCTTCAGTAGAACGCCAACTTGTGCTTAATGTGCAACAAAAACAAGCTCTTGTAGATGCTCAAGGTCAAGAAGTAGCTCCTGGTCAAGCAACAAGCAGTAAAACCATTAACCTCGTTGTTGATGACTTTAAGCAATATGTTTATACTGATCCAGAAACAGGGATACAAGTACCTTATAACCTTTATGTTCCTAAAGATTATGATCCGACCAAGAGCTATCCTTTAGTAATGTTTATTCATGATGCTGGAGCAACTAACAGCAATATTCGTAATACTCTTTTACATGGGAATGGAGCAACAGTTTGGGCTAGTCCTGAGTTTCAAGCAAGACACCAAGCTTTTGTGTTAGCGCCACAATATGATCATGTTATTGTTAATGACAATTCTGATGATCCAGTTGACTTAGATCCAACCATTAATCTAATTAAAAGCCTGCAACAACAATATAACATAGATGCAAAACGCCTTTATACTACAGGGCAATCAGGCGGTGGAATGATGTCTATTGCCATGAACAGCAAATATCCAGACTTCTTTGCTGCTAGCTACTTAGTTGCCTGCCAATGGGATCCAGCTAAAACTGTTCCTATGGCAAACAACAAGCTCTTTATTTTTGTATCTCAGGATGACAAAAAAGCTTATCCTGGACAAAATGCAATTCTTGCCGAACTAGCAAAACATGGAGCAAAAATCGGACAAGCAACATGGCAAGGAAATGCTAGTGTGGCAGAACTGAATCAAGCAACGCAAGAGCTTTTAGCTCAAGGTGGCAATATTCACTATGCTGTAATTGCTTCAGGCACTTTACCTGTGCAAATTGCCGATCCAAATAGCACTCATCCTGCTCAAGCTCACTTAGGTACTTGGGAAATTTCTTATAATATCCCAGCAATTCAAGATTGGTTATTTGCTCAGAAAAAAGATTAGAGAAAAAAGCAATAGATCTGTAACTTCTCTTTTTTTGTAATTTATAACATTAGAGAGCTTCAGGTAGAAAACGATATTACTAATTTAGTGATCAACTTATCTACCTCACTTGCTTTACAGCTCTTAGTTGAAAAAACTCCTCCTAAAAATTTTAGGGGGAGTTTTTTGTACCGACAAAAGCAAAAGCAAAAGCA
>NZ_NRJH01000052.1 GCF_003585925.1 Psittacicella melopsittaci | reverse complement strand
TGAAATGGTAAGTATGTATATTGTTTTAGTGCTTACATAAGAACAAGGATTTAGTAAATAAAGTTCAGCAAGTTATTAAATTAACCGCTTTTGGCGACATTAGCACAATGGTCCCACCTGATCCCATGCCGAACTCAGAAGTGAAACGTTGTAGCGCCGATGGTAGTGTGGGGTCTCCCCATGTGAGAGTAGGTCATCGCCAAATTAATTTCCCTGGGTGGTTAGCTCAGTTGGGAGAGCATCAGCCTTACAAGCTGAGGGTCACTGGTTCGAGCCCAGTACCACCCACCATTGATTTTAAAAAGAGAATCGCATTGCGGTTCTCTTTTTTTTATACAATAAAAATTTTATATAGTTTAAGAGGTTGCTAGTTTATAGCAACCTCTTTTTGTTATTTTAAGAATGAACTTATAAAGTTCTTAGCCAAGTCTCGAGCGTGATCTGAAGTAGATTTTTGTCTGTTTAAATCTAAGCCAGAGTTATAACTTGCTTGAGAATATTTAGGTTCATTAAAACCTAAAGCTTGGTTAATAAATTGACGCTTAATAAAAGTTTGATTATTAACAAAATTTAATGCAATATTACGGGCTAGTGATACAACAGGGTTATTATTACAAAACGTATTTTTTATAATAGCCATGCTTTCTGATGTTAGTAATGCTTTTGCTTTTCTTTCTCTTGCCCAAGCATCTAACTTATGACGTTCAATGCCATTGGTAGGACGATAGTAATTTCTGATTAAGTCAGTTAATGTCCATGCGTCAGCAAAGCCTAGGTTTACCCCTTGTCCTGCTAAAGGATGAATGGTATGTCCAGCATCACCAACTATAGCTAAATTGTCTTCAACAATTTTTTGGGCATATTGTTTAGCTAAAACAAATGATGTTGGTTTTGATACAAGCTTAGGTACACCTAAACCTTTATGGAAACAGGTGTAGATTTGTTGACAGAACTCTTGTTCATCTAAACTTAAAGCAAAATCCACAATATCATTGTTTAAAGACCATACAATTGATACTTGGTTGGAATTTGCTAGTGGTAAATAGGCAAGTATGCCATTTTTATGAAAGCTTTGATAGCAAGTATTTTTGTGTTCTTCTGGTAGTTCTATAACACAGGTAAGAGCTGTTTGTGAGTATTCACTGCGATCTATACCTATGTTTAAAGCTTTACGGATAAAGCTATTACCACCGTCGGCAGCTACCACAAAAGTACTAATAATTTGTGTATTATCTTCTAGACTAATAAAGTGTTTGCCTTGCAGTTTTTGATAACTAGATACTTTACTGTCGAAGTAATTAAATTTGTCCTGTGGAAGATTATGAATAACTTGCCATAAGGCAGTTTCAAGAGCTGAATTTACGACAATATAACCAAGTACTTCTTGGTTTACATCTTGGTTGTTAAATTCTAAATAACCAGCTTGATCTTTTTCCCATACTTTCATGGTAAAGTAAGGGGTAACAGAGTCTTTAGCGATTAAATCCCAAGCTCCTAAAGCTTTTAGAAATTCAACAGACGCTAAATTCAATGCTACGACACGGTTAGCTGGGTTAGGTAATTCTGGACTTTTTAAGCCAACTAAAGTAACTTGTTTACCTTGTTTAAGCAAGTCTACAGCTATACTTAAACCAACTAGTCCTGTACCTATAACAGCTATTTCTGCTTCTTGTAACATTTTGTTTCCTAGATAGCTTGTAAATAATGTAATATTTTATAAGCTAAAGATAATTGGTTGGTATTAACATAACCTAATGAAGGTGATACGATTAAATCTTGTAAAAACGGATAATTGATTAAATGATATAAACCTAAATTAGGAATTAATTTGCCAAAAGTAGCACGCTCACTGAATTCAGTAGCTAAAAGATTAGTACGATTGAATACTTCGTTTGCAATTGGTGCATGTAAATGAGCATATTCTTGGGCAATGAGATTTGCTTGTTGGGCAAATGATTGCTCATTATCAAGTTTTTGAGTATTGGCAATTGCTTGTAATAAACTTGTAATGCTTAGAAGACCTAAATTAAAGCCTTGTCCTGACACAGGGTGTAAAGTATGAGCGGCATTACCTATATAAACTAGATTAACATCATTTAGTTTAGTTTGGAGTTGAGCATTTAATGGGAATGAAGTCATTTTACTATATGACTTAATATAATATTTATTGCCATTATTATGCCCAGGATAAGGTAACTCTAATTTTAATTTTTGGTCATGATAGAATTTGCGATTTACACTATTATCTAGCTCTCGATCTCCTATTTGTTCTAATATCTCATTGAGGTTATTGATAACAATAGAATTATCTAAAATCGCTTGCTCATTTTGTTGTTGGTTGGTACACCATACAATGCAAAATTGATAGTCGCTTTTAGGTAAAAAAGCTACTGGACCATGAGGAGTAAAGTACTCTATAGCCAGATCATTTAAAGGTGCCGAGAGTTCTACATCTGCGATTATCCCATACTGTTGGTGTTCAACCTGCTTAAGGGTTGTATTATAACGTTCGAGCCCATTAATAAATTTGGCACCGTTTGCAATTACTGCTAGATTGGTTGTAACAGTAAACTCTTGCTGTTCATTTTTTATTAATAGCTCACGCGTTTTATTTTGGTAATTGATTTTAGTTTGGCAAACTTGGTGTCCAAGCCAGATATCAATTTTAGCTGCAGGCAGATTTTGTTGGAGAATCTTCGCTAAGTTTGTTAAGTCTTCTTGAAGAATATGTAAGTCAATAACTCCACCAAATTGGTCTTGGTGATGTTGGTTAGCTTCGAGTAATAAAGATTGACTGTAACCTTTATTTTTTACGAGAATATTTTTGATTGGCTTTAAATTGCTCGCTAAGTAGTTTAAAGCATTTAATTGCTCGTTATTGATACCAAAATTAAATCCTTTAAAATAATTTAAGGTATTTTGGTTTAAAGCTATTGAACGTCCAGGTAGAGGTTTAGTTTCTTGATCCTTTTCAATTAAGAGAACTGACTTAATATAGCCGCTTTCTAAATAAGGATACAAGCCTAAAAGGAGAGAAAGACCAGAAGCTCCTCCGCCTACAATTACTAGGTCGTAATGATTAGATTCCATTAGTTTACTCTTGGTTAAAACTTATGCTCTCTATTATATATTAAATTGCCTAAAAGTATGGAATTTCCCTATAAAGAATAGACTATTAGAGGTTAACCGTAAGCTTTTTACGTAAAACAAGATTGTCGGCAATTATATAAGAGTCTGTTTGACTAATATTGCCAACTTGATAGGTTATGGCAATAGCCATACCTGTTTCTAATCTTGTATCTGGACTTATTAGCAGTCCAGTATGAAGGTTCTCTACGCTAATAGTAAAGTCTTGACAGCTAAACTGTGCTTGAGGTTGGTTTTTCCTTACTTCTAATAGAGCTTGGCTGGCAAACAACGACGTATAGGTATTATTTAGTTGCTCATTGGCAGTAAACTGTGCAGTTTTTCTTTTGCTAAGAGCCTGATAAATAGCAGAAAATAAACTTTCCCAAAGGCTAGTAGCTTCTAAGTTTAGTTGCTCTTCAAGTTTTACAAGATGTTTATTATTCTTTTGTAAATAAATTAAAGGAAATAAGCGAATAATGCTTGGTTGTACTTCTTGCACAAGCTGACTAAAGCGACAATTGCTATTGAGGATTCCACTTAAAACCGCTTGAGCCAAACTAATGCCAGGACGTAAAGATCTTTGCGTATTTAATTCTAGCTGTTGGACAAGTTCAAGTTTTGTGCTAAGTTCTACTTGTTCTTTGTAATCTAAAAATTGGTGCTTGTGATCTAGATTCAAATCAGTTAAGAGATGATCATGATTATTTGTCGCTTGGGCACCGCGTTTGCGCTCTGGGTTATCATGTACAGGTTTAGTAGCTTGTTTGTTATCTTGGTGTAAGTAAAGCACACGTTTTACCTTTGCTTGATAACCTAAATAGCTTCCTTGCCCCTCAATAGCTAAAGCTTGCTCAGTTAAATCAAAATGTTGATGTAGTTGCTGTAAGTAAGCCAAATAAGGCTCATGTAAGCTCTTACTTAATGCTGACTGCTCATCCAGATTGTGTTGTTTAGTTAGAATAGTTGTTAGATCAGCATGGAAATAATCTGGATTAATTGCCTTTTGTAAAGGTAATCTCTTTTTATAGCTGATTTTTTCAATTTTAAGCGGGTTAATCGCAAAAGAAAGCTCATTTAGGTTATAACCCTGAGCATAATAGTTTAATTGCTGTAGAGCGTAATTTTGAGCAAAATATAGAGGGGCATTTTTCCAAAATGAACTTATAGAAAAAGCTAGGTTTTCGGCAGCATGTTGAACCGCTCGTTCTTCGGGGTAGCTAAGAGTTGAATTTATCTCTCCTGCCCAAAGAGCAAGGGCATAACTGTCTAGACTTAAATTATCTTGAAAAACTAAATTTTGCCAAAGGAATTCTGGGAGTAAACTTACAAAGTTAGAGTTTTGGGTAAAATCAAACTCAGTAGCTAGTTGAGCTCTAGGGTTAAATGCTAAATTATATTCTTGCTCACTAAAATAAGTATAGAGTTTATTTGGGTAAGCTATATTAGCTTTGGCTTGTTTAAAATCAGGATAAAATTGTAAACTCTGCCCCTTTAGATCCTTGTTATAAACCGCAAATCCACTTTTTAGAGGAAAGAGTTTACTTATATTAAGTTGTTGACTTGCTAACCAAGTAAAGCCTAAATTATTTGCTTGAGCTTGGCAAGTGGCTTCTAGGTAAGCATCTACGTGCGCTTGGCTAATATTAGGATTGCCAAGTTGAATTATTGCCGAGCTCTCAGGTGGTAACCTTTGCCATAACAAGCTAAGCTTTTGCAAAAAAGTACTAAGGGGAATTTCACTTAAATATCGTAGTTCCATAAATTTAAACTAAAAAAAGGAGGTGTTAAGCATTGCTTACACCTCTATTTTTTTATAATGAAATTAAATATGCATTAGTTAAATCAAAGACTGTTGCTGGGTAAGGTAAGCCCTTAGCAAATGAGTCATAAGTTAAAACTACTGTTAAGAAAATAAATGCTTCAATATCATCAAATAAATCAGATAAGTTGAAGTTTAATTCCATTAAGTCATCAACTGATTCTGGATAAGAAGTTGCTTGCAATGCGAGTTTAAACTCAATACCGTTCATTATATCAGCGATATTGTATAACGCTTGTAAAAGATTTTGGCTTTCAAGTTTTTCTTCAGTTGATAAACCATTAGCATTATCATGAGCAAGGTAACTTCCCATAGTTGCTACGCCAAGAGTAAACTCTTTAATCATGATTAAGAGGTTATATGGGTCGTTTTTCTCTTCTTCATTTTCGTCTAAGAAAGTCATGAAGAGATTAGCAATTTGGAAGTTATCTATATCGATTAGATCTTGTAAGAAAGAAGATCTTAGTTTTTCGCAAAGAAGGATAAATTCACTATCAATTCCATCTACTTGAGCACTTTTATCACCTTCTGCCATAAAGCGAATGTGTTTTTCAAACTCAGCAGCACTTAAGTTAGGATCAATTGTCCAAGTGTAAACTAAACCTAAAAGATGATATGGCGATAAACTTGGATGTTCACCAAATTTTTCTTTAAATTGGTTAATTAGTTCTTTAATAGCAGATTGCTTTGATTTAAAGATTAAATTATGCTGTTGTTTTTCAGATTCTCTTACAGCTACTATACCTTGAATAAGTTCAGGAATAAGATCATCATCACCATCATATTGAATGCGATCAAAGTTTAGTTTTACAGCCTGAGGTTCATGATGATGGTGCACATGTCCGTGATCGTGTCCGCATCCGCATGCGTGACTATGTTCATGTTCATGATCATGTTCGTGATCGTGTCCACAACCGCATGCATGACTATGCTCATGATCATGTTCGTGATCGTGTCCACAACCGCATGCATGATTATGTTGATGTTCGTGATCGTGTCCACAACCGCAAGCATGACTATGTTCATGTTCATGATCATGTCCACAACCGCATGCATGACTATGCTCATGTTCGTGATCATGGCCACAACCGCAAGCGTGATTATGTTCATGTTCGTGATCGTGTCCACAACCACAAGCGTGATCGTGTTGATGTGCTTCTACTTGATGTTCATGATCGTGACCACAACCACAAGCTGAATTAGGGTTTTTATTTGACATATATTTACTCTGTTGGAACAGCAACTAAAATTTCAAAAATAGAGTCGAACATTAATCCAGATGTATTACTACGGAAAACTTCATAAGAGATAGTTTGCTGAGCAAAAAGAGTTAACTCTGGAATTAAGTCGATAATTAAATTATAGTTTTGTGGTGAAGAAAAGTCTGTACTTTTAAATAAAGAAGTTATATTAAAAAGACCCTTTTCTACTACATTTTTAATAGGTTGGTTTTCTGCTGTATAAGCATTAACTTTACTTAAATAAACTTCTAAGTCTTTAATTAGTAAAGCTAGTTGAGCTTCTAAGTTTTCTAAGGCTTTAGTTAGTAAAGGCGTAGAGAACTCTGCTTTACTTACTTCAAGTTTAAAGGCACGAGAAAATTCAATTAAACCTAGAGTTATATCTGTTAAACCTTTGTTAGAGTAAAAAGCAACAAGGGCACTAGGACTAAACTGATTTTGCAGGGCATTATCGCTGAGATATTGCTTAAATTCTTGACTTTCACCTGAGAGAAGAAACTGGCTTAAGTTTTTACCTAAGTCACAAGCAAAGGAGTTTTTTCCTGCTACTAGATTTGCAATTTGGGTAAATGCCCAAGCTTTCTCTTGTTGCATTTTAACAAATTCAGGATATTTCTCTAAGTAGGCAAAAGGAACGTAAACATAGTCATGGTGATGGCATGAACAACCTTCACCATGTTCATGATGGTGATGTGCAGACATACTATTTTCCTATACAGAAAGTACTAAAGATACTAGTTAATAGATCGTCGGCAGTAAAACGTCCTGTGATTTCAGAGAGTTTATTTTGTGCCATACGTAAGTCGTCTGCAATTAGCTCTGGTAATACCCCTTGTTGCAGATAAAAACTTGCATTATTGAAGTATTCTAAAGCTTGAGCAATTGCTTGCAGATGTCTTTGACGAGCTATAATAGTTCCTTCACTGGTGTTATTATAACCGATAATCTCTTTAAGAGCTTCTTTTAGGTTTTCTAAACCAGCTTGAGTTTGAGCCGAAAGACCTAGAGAGTAAATATTGCCTTGCTTGTTAGACCAAGGTTGTTCTTGATGCTGATCAATTTTATTAGTAATTAAGATTTTTGGAATATCCTTTTCAAAAATTGTTTCAGGTAAAAGAGATAGTTCCTTAGTAAAATCTTTGCTATCTGCAACTATAATGATTACATCAGCTTTTTCCATAGCTTGGTAAGCTCGTTCAATACCAATAAGCTCTACCTTATCTGCAGTTTCACGTAGACCAGCTGTATCAATAATGTGTAAAGGTAAGCCATCTATTTGAATAAACTCTTTAAGCGTATCACGAGTAGTACCAGCTATTTCGGTAACTATGGCAGATTGTTCCCCTGATAAAGCATTTAATAGAGATGATTTACCTGCGTTAGGTTGTCCAACGATTACAGCACTAATTCCGTCTCGCAGAATTTTACCTTGTTGGGCACTAGCTTTAATTTGTTCAAGTTGAGTTTGGATACTATAGAGCTCAGTTTGGACAAACGAATCTTCAAGGATATCTATTTCCTCATCAGGAAAATCCATTCCTGCTTCGAGATAAGTACGCAGACGAATTAGCTTATCAACAATTTGGTGTACTTTTACAGAAAACTCACCTTGTAGCGAGTTAATAGCCCCTTTGGCAGCTTGTAAACTACTTGCGTTAATTAAGTCAGCAATAGCTTCTGCTTGAACTAGGTCTAGTTTGCCATTAACAAATGCTTGGTGAGAGAACTCTCCAGGTTGAGCATAACGAGCTAAGCCTGTACTTACAATAAACTCTTGTAAAGCTTGTTGCACAACTGGACCACCATGCCCTTGAAACTCTACTACATCTTCACCTGTAAATGAATGTGGATTAGGGAAGAAAATAGCTAAACCATAATCTAGCGGAGTAGTATCTCCTGTAAAAAATGGTAAATAAGTTGCATGACGTGGTTTTAATTCTTTATTGGTTACTTTTGTGGCTATAGCTTTAGCATTAGGACCTGATACACGAATGATACCTACAGAACCTCGTCCTATAGCTGTAGCTTGTGCGACAATTGTATCGGTATTATTTGACATTTTAATATCTCTAAAGTAATAAAAGGCGACGCTGTATTACAGCGACGCCTTTTAATTTAAGTTTGATCCTATTACATGTAGAATTATTTTTTCTTTCTACGCGGTGCTGTAATTGGACGATCAACCACTTTATACGTTGGTAGTAAGTTATTAGCGTATAAATATTTCAGTTTTCTATTATAGTACACAATGAATAAGATAGTAATAATGTTAGACACTATGTAATATAAAATTAATCCTGACGGTAAGAATAAGAAGAAAATTACGAAGATGTATGGCATCATTTTCATAATTTTACGTTGCATAGGATCCATATTCTCAGGCATAGGAGTTAATGAGAACATGAAGATCATAACTAAACCGTTCAGAATTGGAAGAATGAAATAAGGGTCAGCCTGACTTAAGTCTTTAATCCATAAGAATGGCTGGTGTCTTAATTCAACCGCTTCGTTAACAAGATAGAATAATGCTAAGAAAATTGGCATTTGAATTAATGCTGGGAAACATCCTGTAAACTGAGAAGCACCGTATTTCTTGAATACTTTTTGAGTTTCAGTTAGACGTCTCATTCTATCTTCACCAGCACGCTCATTTGCAGCAGCTAGTTCAGGTTGAATTACACGCATTAACGCTTGATTTCTAAATTGAATACGTGACAATGGAGAAATGATTAAACGTACCACTAAAGTTAAAGCAATAATTGTAATACCCCAGTTATTTATAAATGAGTGTAAAAATTGCATTAATTTGAATAGTGGTAAAGATAAGAACCATGCCCAACCATAGTCAACAACAAGATCTAAATCTTTAGCAACTGTTTCTAATTGGTCTTGTAGTTTAGGACCAATCCAGTATTTATCTGAAAGAGTTACTGTAGTACCTGGTGCTACGTTTTGTAGAGCCGAAATCGTATTAATAATGTAGTCACCATTATTATGGTAGTTAGTACTTATAGTGAATTGGTTATTCGCTTCTGGAACATATGCTGTTACGAAAAAGTGTTGCGAAATAGCTGTCCAACCATATTTTGAAGTTAATGGCTTAAAGTCATTATCTTCAATATCACCATTTGAAACTTTTTCATAGTTATCACTATCAGTTGAGATAACTAAACCAGCATAAGATTGATTTGTACCATAAATATTTGAAGTACTAAATAATGATGGTGAAGGAGCTGGTCGATATACAAATGACGAGTAAGGTGCAATTTCTAAAGTACGGTCAGATTTATTTTCAACAGTATAAGTTACTAATACTTGGTAACCTTCTAATTTAATTGTTTTGTTATAAGTTACATCATTAACTGTATAAGTTAAGGTAACCGAGTCAGCTGTTGAAGAAGCAACGGTAAAATCAGCACGTGAAGTTTGTGAATCAGTACCACCTGTTCCAGCTAAACCATTAACAATTCTTAAATAGTCATCTGGATTATTCGATAATAAGGTTAATGGAACTTTTTCTTCTACTGTACGATCGTATTGCAGTAAATCAGCACCAATAAAGTCACCTGTTTTACTATTAATCGTTAATTTTAATACGTCGTTTGAGATTGAGAAAGCATTTGCCTGATCAGAAGCTGTATTAGCTGAATTATGAGCTGTAGTTACAGTTTCATTAGGCTGAGGCTTTGGTGCCGTATCTTCGATATAAGCTTGAAATAATAAAAAGCTCAGTACGGCTAAGACAATAAAAAGAATACCCCTAGTCTGGTTCATTATTTATTCACTTTTTTATTATTAAAATGATGTGGAACTGGATCTATTCCACCGATACATAATGGATTGCATCTAAGTATACGCCAAATTATAAGCACACAACCTTTTATAAGTCCGTGTTCTTTAATAGCCAGCTTTCCATATACTGAGCAAACCGGATGAAATCTACACTTTCCAGTTCCTAAAATAGGACTAAGAAAAAGTTGGTAGAGTCTTATAAGTCTTAAAGCTATCTTTTTCAAGATCAAAAACCATGATATTTTCTGAGTTAGAGATAGAACTTAAGAATAAAGTAGAATAGAAAAAAACATAATAAATTATATAATAATTTACGTAAAAAAACAATTTAACAAAAAATAAAGCATGTAAAAACTTACATGCTTAGTATTTATTTTTTGCTATAAAAGTTAACGAGTTTTTGGTAACACTGCACCATATTATGGAAAAAATCTTTATTATCAACATTGTTTAAAGCAGGTTTAGAGAGAATAACTAAATCTACTCCTGGTAAAAGATGTTGATTTATACGAAAAGATTCGCGAATAATTCGTTTGATTCTGTTTCTTTGTGTTGCCAATTTCGCATTACGTTTACTTACAACTATTCCTAAGCGTGGATGGTTGCAAGAATTTTCTTTTGCTAGTAGAGTAAAACTATGGGTTTTATAACAAAAGGTTTGTTTGGTAAAAACTTCCTGATAGTCAAAGGCTGTTAATAGACGCTGACTTTTAGTAAATTTTAATGATTTTTTTTCTTGCAGCACGATATTTGCCAAAATTTGATGTAAAAAAAATGATATTAAAGAAACGTCTTTAATACCATTTTTTATAAATTAAATTTAGACCAAGTATTAAGCTGATAATACTTTACGGCCTTTTGCACGACGACGTGATAAAACTTTACGGCCGTTTTTCGTAGACATACGTTTACGGAAACCGTGGTCACGTTTACGTTTTAAAACTGATGGTTGATAAGTTCTTTTCATTTTAATTCTCTAAATTTTTTGCTGATATAAACTTTTAATTAAAAGTTTATATTTTGAAAAATTAGTATTATACGACAATTTTTAAGTTATGCTATTTTCTCTTACCGAAATTAGACTGAACAACTTGATTGTCAAATTTCAAAATCGTTTGATATTATACACCAAAGATTATAAAAAAGCAAAAGAAAAATAATAAATTTATCTTGTTGCCAAAGATTTCTTTTAATAAAGAGTAAGTTGTGGTAAGCTTACTATGTTCTATCCTTAGTAATTTTATCCTATTTTTTGCCCTACTATGAAGACCAGTGAAAGTTTATTTAAGCAGATTTATGAGATCTTATACAAAAAGAATGTAATTAAAGATCAAAACTCCCTAATTTTAAAGATATATCCTCAACAAGGATATATTTTAGTGCTGTTTGGAACCTATAGAGCAGACGTAATTAATACTGAAATTTTACCTTTACTCTTAAAGTGTATTCAAACTTATATAGTTGGCTTATCTGCAACTGGTTATAAATTTGCTCGTGTCGTGCAAATTAATGGTAAAGGGAAAGTTTTACGTCAAGGTATAGTTAGTCCTTTAGGTTCGTTAGGCTTTTCAGTGGATATCCCTTCTTCTTCGTACATCAATAATCTCCCTTTAGCCATCCTTAGTGACTTAGTTAGTCCAGAGGTTACTGAAGATATTTATCGTGAACATGATAATGAAATTCGCACTGCCAATAGCTATCTCACTAATTATGGGCAAAAATATAAACTAGGTGCAAAAAAGATTAAAAAAGCAAGAAGAGTAAAAATTACTACAGGGTTAAAAAAGTTCTTTGATCCTAAGGTAAAAGAAAGCATCTATTATAAAGGTTATATACAGTGTATTCCCTTAAGTACAACTAACTACCGAATTCAAAAGCTAAAAGCTAATTTCTTAGGGCATAATATTTTTGCTGGTAATAACTTAATAGACTTTCACAACTATAACCTCTTTTATAATTCGCGCCAAGATCCAGATTGGCGTTACCTTTCACGCTCGTTAAATATCTATCTAAAAGATTCGATTTTTAATAATGAGATAGTTGAAGTCAAAGAGATACTGCTTAATTTAATGCAAGCAAAAAAATATAGCCAAGATAGCTATACTGCAGTTAAATATATTGCTGATGTAGTTCTGGTAACTGATGAGAGCTTTTTTAATATAGACTTAAAGCCTTATCAAGAAGAAAATTTTGTTAATGTACATAAAATTTTTGCTCGCGAAGGTATAAAAGCAACTGAAAAGTTCTCCCATACAAAAGCATTAAATTACTTTATTAATAATTTAAAAGAGTTTTATCAAAAACAAAATACCAATCCTTTAGAAGTTACTTCTTCTAGTTCTCGTGCTCGAGTATATACTACTTTATATCAGTTATTTGCTCATCCTAATAGCGAAGATAATGGCAAAATTCAAGATATCGAAGAAGTTAAAAAGCTATTTGTTCCTGTTGAGTTTGTCGAGCTTCTTAAACAAAAAACAATAGCTCAAGAAAACCTTGAATTAGAAATAGATAATAGCTTTTTATTTACAATAAGATCGCCAATTATCAATACTATACTTGTGGGCTTAGAATACCACACTACTCTGTTTGGCAATAAATTACCAGAATATAAACTGATTACCCAAGGGGATATAGATGTATCAGAAAAACTATATCTTTGGGGAAAAAATAGCGAAAAATTTGTTGTCCCTGAAGTAGAGTATATCCACAAACCTAAAGTAGTTGGCAAAAGTAAAAAAGTAAAAGTTAAAAAAGCAAAAAAATCTAACTCTGAAGGAGCATTAGATGAGCAAGAAGCTAAAGCTTTAGTTGTTGAGCAAGAAGTTTTTCATTTAGAAGCTGAACAGACTGTAGGACAAGTAGATAATGAAGCTTCAAATGAGGGAATTCTTGCTTCAAATACAGAAAGCAAAGAGCAAGCTGGGCTAAATGAGGTTCATGAAGAACAAGCAACGCAAAGTGAGGTTCTTGAAGAACAGGAAATACCAAGCGAAGTTCATCAAGAACAAGCGACATTAAGCGAAGTTCTTGAAGAACAGGAAACACCAAGTGAAGTTCATGAAGAGCAAGAAACCTCAAGTGAAGTTAATGAAGAACACGCAACGCTAAGCGAAGTTCATCAAGAACAAGCAACCTCAAGTAAAGTTCATCAAGAACCAGTAACGCTAAGTGAAGTTCAAGAAGAACAAGTAACGTCAAATGAAGTAAATGAAGTTGAACTGGCTCCAACTGCAGATAGCTCAGAAAGTGAGCTAGCTCTTGAAACTGCAAGTGAAGAACAAAAAACAACAGCAAATGAAGTTGAATTAGCTGCAGAAGACTCAGAAAAGAAAACGTCTAAAAAGGCTTCCGCAAAACAAGCGCGTAAAAAAGCTCAAGCGAAAAAGAAAAAGGTAGACGAGCTTCCTCCGCAAGAGCCGGAAGTAAGTGAAGAACCTGCACCAGTCCAAGTAGCCGATGCGGTTCCTACGAGTGAATATCTTACTGATGTACAAGTTTTTAAAGAACTTTTAGGTGATGAACAAGCTTTTCAAGAACTTTTAGGTAACGAACAGTTAGAACAAGAGTCAGTTCTTGAAAAAAGAGACAGCCTGGAGGTTTTAGAGAATGAACATTTAGCTCAAGATCCTGTTCTTGAAGTAGAGCAAAATCTACAGGAACAAGCTCCTAAGAAAAAACGAGGGAGAAAAAAGAAAGAAGAGCTAACTCCTGAACCACTAGAGGAAAAGCCTAAGACAAAAAGGGCAACTAAAACTAACAAAGAAGAAGTTAAAGAAGTAAATATCTCAGAGGGAGAGGTTTTAGCTTCTACTTCTCTTGCATCTAAAACAAGGGCAAAAAAAGTAAAGGGTAAAAGCGAAAAACTAGAAAGGGCAGAGGAAAAGTCTAAAGCCATAGCTTCAGACTCTTCAGAGCAGCAGGAGAGATTATTACTAACCCAAAAGCTAAGTAAAAGCTTGGTGACAAAAAAAGAAAAGGTAGAGTTAGAGTTTAACAATATGACCGATACCTATTCCAATCGTTTTGCTTTAGATAGTGATATTCCTGTTACGCAAGATAAAAAGAACAAACCTTCTCAAGCTATTAGTTTACAAAAACCTCAAAACGAAAAAGTTACTTGGCAACAGCAAGTGCATACTTTTGATTTTATGCATGGGAATGTAATTATTCCTATCCATAGTATGCAAGCGAGTTTAACTATTGCTAATGAAGTATCTAATCAAGCTTTAACTTTAGAAAGTGAGCAAGAGTCAACTTCGCTTCTACAAGATTTAATTTGCTTAAATCCAAAAAAACGAGATAGACTTTTAACTAAAGGGGCTATTGAAGACATTTTTGTTGATGGAACTGTGAGTCGTAGTATTTGTCCCAACACTAATGAAACTGCTTCATACTTTTCTAAGTTCCATTTAAATCCTTTTGATTATGATAGTTCTGTTCTTTTTACTAAAGAAAACTATTTAGTGCAAGATAATAATGACTTTGTGGCTGCCGAGCTCTTAAGTGAAGGTTATCGAGAAAAAGTTGAAATTGCTCTAGGAGAAGAGTCTAAACTTAATACGTATAAGTCTATTTTTAGTGCTCAAGAACGCCATCAAGCTTTACAAGAGTTTGATAAGATTATAAATAATCGTGTTCCTAATATAACTAGAGAAACCTTTATTTCTATTTCAAATTTAAATGCCTTTAGTATTATCGATGAGGTTGCCAGAAGAATTCTTTCAGGCAAGGATTTTGATAGTCAGGTAATTTTTCTTATCGGAAAACCTGGAGTAGGCAAGAGTTATCTCATGTCATACTTCTATGAAATGCTCAATCAATATGGTTTTCCAACACAAGAGTTTAAACATTATATGACTAACTTCCAACGTGTTTACGCAAAATGCTTGGAAAGAGATTTATTAGAAATCCTATCTGATGATATAATGAGTAACTCTGTTACGGTTATAGATGAATTTGCTTCGCTTAAGCGTAGTATCTCCACCAAAAAGTTTGTTTTCAATCTGATCAAAAGTATCAGACAGGTAAAAAATAAAATCTTGGTGATAGTAAGTTCTGAACCTTATGAGAATTTATTTTATAATGAAGATGCTGTTGATGAAGATTTAACGCATTTTAAAACCTATTGTGATGAGTGTTTACGCGTAGAGATAGGACTTCCTGATAGTAAAATAAGAGAGCATTTTATCCTTAAGGCTATGGCTACAGGACAAGTAAGACAATTCTCAAATGAAGAAATTAATAAAATTATTGCCGCTAGTGAAGTGAGAGATTTCCGTTCACTAAAAGGATTTTTTGTTAATGAAGTAAGTCAAAAAACATTTGAGAAAAACCTCTATGATTGCTTTAGATATTCTGAATTATCTTTCCGTTGCTCGCCAATAGAGTTTATAAGTTATATTTGTGAGTCGCAAGGCTTAACCATAGATGATTTAGCTAATGTAACTCGAGGAAGAGAACTAATTAATTTTAGAAATGTCCTTAGCTTTATTCTCAGTTACTATACTGATATGTCGTACGATGAAATTAGTTTATTAACTGGACTTAAGCAGCGTCAAACTAAACGCGTTATTGAAAAGATTCAATTAAGCGTTTTAAAAGCAGACAAAAAGGATGTTAGCTATAAGCTACTCATCAAAATCTACGATTACCTTAACGATGTTATCGACAAGGTACTGAGTGGTAAAGATCCAAATACAGTTGGCGAGGTTCAACTTAGTTATCCATTAATAATTCCAAAAGTTTTATAGTTGGTTAGAAATGAAACTTGTATTACAAGCACATAAACTGCAAAAAGCTTTAACTACAGCTAAAGAAGTAGTTTCAAAAACTTTAGATCCTTCTATTGTTTTAAGTCAGCACGTTTTATTAGATTTTTCTCAAGAGAATCAAATTACTTTTTTAGCTGGTGATAAGGAAATAAACCATAGTGTAATTATTACTGTGGAGCCTAACGAAGGTGAGTTTTTAAGTTTTCCTAAAGAGTTTGAGATTGAAACTAAAGATGGCCATGTAATTAAACAACTATCTGTTTCTTGCAACAGCTTTGTTGATGCCGTTACAGGACTTAATGGTAAAACTTTAGTTACCCTAGAATTTACCAAACCACCTTTAGCGGGTGAGTTAACCTATGCAAATCTTACCTATGAAACAACTGTTGTACGTGTTGAAGCGTCAAATGGTCAAGGTTATGCATTATTAAATGAATCTCTAAAAGATGCAGTTGCTATCTCAACTTTAGATGTTTCAGAACGTATTCTTAAAGATATTATTCAGTCAACTATTTTCTGTGTAAGTGTAAAAGCTTCTAAACATACGAGTTTACATACTTTAATTATGTCGTTAACTCCAACCAAATTAAAAGCTTTTGGTGGTGATTATTCTCGTATTGCTTTATGTTCATACACTTTCCAAGGTACGCCATATGTAATTAATGGCTTTAATGGTTTTGCTGAAGATAAACCTTTAACTTTCAATTTATCTCGTCGCGTTGGGGCTGAATTACTCAGATTATTATCTGTAACCGATGATACAGTTAAATTAACATTCCACCTCACAGCTTCAGGACATGTACAATATCTGCAAGTGGTTAAAAATGATGAAGAGTTAATCTTTAACTTAACTTATTCTAAACCACCTATGTATAGTCACATAGTTCCAGAAACTTTTGCTGATGATGTAGTATGTAATGCGACTGAAATTAAAGATAAATTAAACCGTTCAATTAAGTTTGGTGATATTATCTTAATTAATTCAGCTGATAATGTTTTAACTCTTTCTGCAACTAACTCTGGTACTTTAGACTCATTTAGTACTGAGATAACCAATGTTAAAACAAATCCAGATTCAGCACCTTTAAATTTACGTATTCAAGGTAAACACTTTATCGAATTAATTAGTCCATTACAAGAGTCTGCTAGATTCCGTCAGGTAGCTCCTGATGAGATGTTATTAAGTTTAAATTTTGTTACGAAAAAAGTTCCTGTTTTTGTCGTAAGAGATTTAGACAATAACGAATTAGATCGTACTTATGTACTAACTCCATATAACAGTGTGGCTTCAGTAGACAATTCAAGTAAATAAGATTAAAGAGATTATGAGGTTTACCTCATAATCTCTTTTGCTTTTTATATGTATATCAAAAAATTAAGTCTGAACAATTTTCGTAATATTAAGTCTTTGAGTATAGCTCCAGGAAAGCACCTCAATTTTATTACTGGACATAATGGCTCAGGAAAGACTTCTATTCTCGAAGCTATTTTTGTCCTTTCAAATTTAAAAAGTTTTAAAGTAAATAGTTTAAACTCGATTATGCAAAATGATCAGGAGCCAACTACTATTTATGCCAAAGTTGAAGATGAGTTTGAGAATCTAAATGATCTCGGGCTTAAAATAACTAGCAAACAAAAAGAACTTTATTTAAATGGAGAAGTAGCCAAAAAGGGGATAGCTTCTTTAGCTGAATTATTAGCTATTCAAGTGATTTCGCCAGATGTTTTACAGCTTTTGACCGAAGGACCTGAGTTTAGACGTCGTTTTCTTTACTGGGGCGTATATTATACTTATCCGAGCTTTATTAAAGATTGGCGTAAATTTAATGAAGCCCATAAAAGTAAAAATGCTCTCTTAAAGCAAGCTCAAGCTTATGAGCAAAATAACCGCCCAATACCAGAAGAACTCTTAAATCAGTGTAAAGTATGGGGAAAGGTTCTTGCTCAAGCTGCTAAGACTATCGACGCTTTAAATCGAGAGTATATGGAAAATCTTCTTCCTGAGCTCAATGCGGTCTTACAAGACTTTTTACCTGAGTTAAAAATAGAAATTAAATACTATTCAGGTTGGCCACAAGATGTAGATCTCGAAGAATATTATCAGCAAAACCTTCAGCATGAAATAGAAGCTGGTCGCGTAAGTAGTGGCTTACATCGTGCGGATTTAAGAATAAAATGCTTTGGGGAAAATGTGAGTAATACTCTTAGTCGCGGGCAATTGAAGTTATTAGCTTGTGCTATGAAAATTGCTCAAGGAGATTTATTACGAAAACAAAGACAAAATAAATGCATTTACTTAGTTGACGATTTAGCAGCTGAGTTAGACGAAGGAAAACAGCTCATTTTTGCTTCCAAGTTAATTAAAGATAATAATCAAATTTTTATGACCTATATAGATAATCGGGTTTTAAATATCTTTAATAATCTGGTAAGTCAATGGCATGAGTTTTCTTTGCAAAAAGGTAAGATAATTCACCAATATGTCAATGGTGAGGAAATTACAAGCCAAGAGTTTAGCTTGGATGATTACATATAAAAAAAGACTTGCAGAATTTGCAAGTCTTTTTTAGATTATAGATCTACATTTGCATATAATGCATTTTCTTCAATGAAATCACGACGTGGAGAAACATCGTCACCCATTAAAGTAGTAAATAATTGATCTGCTAAAATTGCATCTTTTACTTCTACTTTTAAGAGAGTACGATTATCAACTTTCATAGTTGTTTCTTCTAACTCTTCCCAGTTCATTTCCCCTAACCCTTTATAACGTGAAGGGTTAAGTTTTTTCACTGAATCAGTTGCTAAGCGTTCGATAAATTCGTTAAAGTAACGAATTGGGGTTTTGCTACTACCATGTACAACAAAGCGTTTACTTTGTTCATTATCTATAGGTAAAATGTTAGCAATTTCGTTTGCAAGGCTTACAACTTGTTGGTAGTCGTTAGATTCAACAAAAGTTTTATTGATCTCATAGTCGGTTGACATACCATGTTTGATCTCTTGTAGTTTTACGCTATATAAATTACTTTCATCATCATGATCATAAGTAGCTAGATAACGTACAGACTGATCTTGAGTTTTACGGAGTAAGTCAATTAGACCATTTGTCCAGCTTGTTAGTTGTTCTTTATCTTTTAAAGTATCAAGAGTTAAGGCATGATAATTTAATAAAGTACGCATAACTTCTGGAGAGTATTTTCTCGTATGCGATTCAAATTTTGCATTAAGGAGAAGATAACGTTCACAGAGTTCTTTTAAATCTTCCGAAGCATATGCTTTATCGTCTACTAAAAGAGTAGCTCCTTCAAGTGAATAATCGATAAGGAAGCGATCATACTCATCTTTATTTTTAAAGTAAACAGGTTTACGGTTTACAGTTAATTTAAATAAAGGGGGTTGAGCTATGTACACTTTTCCTGCTTCGATTAGTTGTGGCATTTGACGGAAGAAGAAAGTAAGCAGTAGTGTACGTATGTGCGAACCATCGACATCGGCATCGGTCATGATTACAATTTTGTGGTAACGGAGATTATCTATATTGAATTCGTCATTAATACCACATTTTAAAACGGCAATAATATTGGCAATTTCTTGAGATTCAATAATTTTATCAAATCTAGCTTTCTCAACATTAAGAATTTTACCACGTAAAGGTAAAATAGCTTGAGTTTGCACGTCACGAGCTTTAACTGCCGAACCACCTGCCGAGTCCCCTTCCACTAGGTAAACTTCACACTCTTCTGGATTTCTTGAGTTACAGTGTACTAGTTTGTTAGTAGTGAACGAGTGTTTTTTATTAGTTCTTGCTAGTTCTCTTGCTCTTCTTGCCGCTTCACGCGTACGAGCTGCTGAAATTACTTTATCAACAATGATTTTTGCGATTTTTGGATTTTCTTCTAAAGTTGTTTGTAATTGGTCATTAACCGCAGATTCAACCACTCCACGTACTTCAGAAGAAACTAATTTATCTTTAGTTTGTGATGAGAATTTAGGGTTAGGTACTTTAACGCTTACAATAGCTACTAAACCTTCACGTGAATCATCACCATCTACTTTAAGTTCTTTTAAAGCTTTAGTTTTAGCGTTAGCTAGAACTTCACGCTCAATATAGCCATTTAAAGTACGGGTTAAAGCCGCTTTAAAACCAATTAAGTGAGTACCACCATCACGCTGAGGAATGTTATTAGTAAAACATAATATATTTTCTTTGTAAGTATCGTTCCATTGCATTGCAACTTCAACAGTAATACCTAGTTCCTCATTAAAACTACTGAAATAAAATGGTTCTTCGTTAATAACGGCTTTGTTTTTATTTAAAAATTTAACAAAGGCTTGAAGACCACCTACATAGTGGAATTCATCTTTACGACCATCACGTTCATCAGATAAAGTAATTTTAACGTTAGAGTTTAAAAAACTTAATTCACGTAAACGATTACATAAAATATCGTAAGAAAACTCTGTTACATTTTTAAAAGTGGCATATGAAGGCCAAAAGCGAACTGTAGTCCCTGTTTTATTAGTTTCACCAACTACTTTTAAGGGTTCTTGAGGTACCCCATTTAAGTAAGTTTGTTCGTGAATTTTACCGTCACGGCGAATTTGTAAAAATAGTTTAGAGGATAAAGCATTTACTACGGAAACACCTACACCGTGTAAACCACCTGCAATTGTTTTTGCATCAAATTTACCACCTGCGTGTAATACGGTCATTACAACTTCAGCAGCACTAACACCTTCCTCAGGGTGAATTTCTGTAGGAATACCTCGACCATCATCTGCTACAGAAACTGAGTTGTCCTCATGAATTGTTACTTTGATGTGTGAGCAGTAGCCTGCTAGAGCTTCGTCAATAGAGTTATCTACAACTTCAAACACCATGTGGTGTAGACCAGAACCATCATCGGTATTACCTATATACATCCCTGGTCTGGTTCTTACAGCATCTAGACCTCTTAATACGCGAATAGCACTAGAGTCATAACTTTTGTTTTGGTCTGTAGCCATTTTACCCTCTTGGTTATTAATTTAGCTTATTTTTCGATAATTAAAGCTGTAAATTTTTATAAAATCTTATAATTTAAAAATAAAAAAGTTAACCTTCTTATTATACCATATATTAGTGCTTTTTTGCGGAAAAACTGGCTTAGATTACTTGAATAAATTGGCTAAATAAAACCACAAAGATTGGCTCTATAAGGCAAAGTAATTTACTTAAGCAAAATCTTAAGGAGATGTTCTAGTCTCGTATTTATCATTAAATATTTGAACCATTGGCAATATAAAAACTCTTTTTCTTTATCAAATTGATAACGATTGTAAAATCTATCAGCTTCATTACTATGATTTTTGCCATGGGCAAGACAGGCACTTAAAGCATCTTGCATTTGAGGGAACTTTTCAAACATTATCGTTAAAAACAGCGAACGAAAACCATGAAAATCAAAAGAAAAATCTGCAAACTTAACTTTTTTATAGTAGTTTAATTGGGATAGAGAAGTATTTTCATGATTAACTAAAGGAAGTATTTGCTGGGGAATGTAGACACGGTGTTCTTTTTTAGCTTTCATTCTCTCAGGAGGGATGATAAGCCAGTTAGCAACTAGTTCTGTAGGCTGTACTTTTATAATCTCATTTGCTCTACAGGCTGTAAGTAAAAGTAAAAGAATAATTTTTACATTTTTATGGTCTTGCTTTTTGCCATTTTGACAAATATCAATCATGCGATTGATTAGAGCGGGCAGGAGTTGGGGATCTAGCATTTTTCTTGGTACACATTTTTTTAAACCAGGTAGGAGATTTTGGAGTTCTGGAAGATGAACGCCAGAAAAGAGCTGTTCATTTTCCCCAAACTTTAGGATAGTTCGCACAAAGGCATAGGTAGCTTTTATACTACCGAATTTACCTTGCTCTTGGAGTTTTTTAAATGCATCCCGCACTTTATCAGGCGTTAGATCTTCGACTTTGCTCTGTGCTAAAGCTATTTGATCCAGTACTTTCCCCGCGTTTTATACCCCTCTAAAGTAGTTGAAGCAAGTGAGTGTTGTTTTAAAGTTAAATACCTACGGGCAAGTTCTGCTAAAGTTATGCTCGGTTTTTGTTCCTCAATAGAACAAGGAGATATAGGTAAGTTATGTTTTATAGCTGTAGCTCTAACTCTTGCGGTTTTTATATCTATGTGTAATGGACTTCCAGGTTGATAAATACCTAATCTAATTCTCTTTTGTTTCTTTGTTCTTCCCGTAAACACATACCAAACGCCTTTATTAGGAATACTTCTAGATAGATTTAAAAACAATCTCCCACCATCAGCCAAGCTTATAGTTTTCTTTTCTGCCAGAGCGATTTTTGAAGCTGATTTAATAAGCGATTTTTTTAAGCGACCTTCCATTAAAAATACCTCGAAAAAATTTGTAAAAAATGTGTATACCCACAGGTAAATAAAAGCTGGGCAAGTAAAACTAACTTAAAGATTAATTATCGACTTTCATTTATGAACATTTATAAAAGTATGTTGGAAAATTAAAGAAAAAGCCATTTTAAAAGCTTGAACAAGAGTAAATTTTACAAAAACGGGAGATAAAAGCTAAAAGGAAAGAAATGACAAAGTGTGATAATGCGGGCTAAAGAGGTAAGAAACGCAATGGTTTTATTAAAGTGAGAGTGAATAAAATAGGTATGTCTAAAATAAAAAAGTAATTTGCTAAAAGAAGTGTTGATAAAGTTTTTTTGTATCGCCAAAATTTATATATTAAATTGCTTATTTTTAATACTTTATCTATCCTAACAAGGAGTTAGTATTTTCCTTGTTTGAAATTTTTAATATTAATAATCACGATGTTAAATTTAGTGGGGAAAAATTTTTACATTTTTGGCGTAAATTTACTTGCTAATATGGTATACTTTTTTATGAATATAACGCTAAGTGGCAAAAAATTCACTTTATAACTTAACTTAGTGTTTATTCGTAATGAATATGAAGGATTTTGTAAGACTAAAATAGACAATTTAATATATAAATATTCTATTCTAGCT
>NZ_NRJH01000051.1 GCF_003585925.1 Psittacicella melopsittaci | reverse complement strand
AATTTCAAAGGGTTTTGTTAAATTGCAAAGGGGTTTGTTAAATTGCAAATGGTTTTTGCTAAATTGTAAAGGATTTTGGCAAAATTATAAAGCCTTTTTTGCAAAGTAAGGATTTTAAGCAAAAAAATAGAGCTTAAAGTTTTAAACTCTAAGCTCTAGGATAACTAATCTTTATTCATTATCTAGTTGCACGTATTCTTTACGTTTGCTACTACGTTTTTTTGGTTCTACTTTACCACGAATACGTTCAAGATTCTCATTACGACGTAAACGCTTATATGGATTGTATTGCATGCGTCCTGCAAAACTATCTAAAAAGTCTAAATCGCCAATGAGCTTGTTTTGATTCAAAAAGTCAATAATTCTTTGTACTATTTCGGCTGGAGAAGCCTTATTTACATCAATAATATAGTCGGCAAAGTACTCATAAGTAACATTGCGTTTTTCGTGTAAATCATTGAGTTTTTCAAATAACTCTTTGCTATCTTTACAGTCTTTAACTATAGGTCTTTTGCTTAGTTGAGAATCGGCAAGTAAACGTTTAGCTTGCTCTTCTACACTTAATTCAAGGTAAATAACAAAACCAAAGTCTTTCATATAAACGCCATTGCGCATGCGTTTAAGAATACCACCCCCAGTTGAAACTATAGTATTATCCACTAAGGTCGTTTGTAATAATACCGCTGTCTCAAAAATTCTAAACTGCAATTCCCCTTCTTTTTTAAAAATTTGGTTAATTGACTTGCCGTATAAACGCTCTACATTACAGTCTGTATCAACAAAGTTTAAGTTTAAGGTTTCAGCAAGTAATTGCCCCACAGTAGTTTTACCTGAAGCCATATGCCCAACCAAATATATATTACGCATTGTCTCCCTCTTAGTTAGTTTCAGGTTCTTCTACAGCACTACCTAAATCACCTTCATAGAGATTAATTTGGCGATTTATTGGTCTATCCATAGAAATAATGGTATCGGTAGATTGAATTTCTTCAATACTTTGGATTTTTTCGGTCAAGATGCGGTGTAAAGAACTAATACTATCTACTAATACTTTAATAAACATTGAATAACGTCCAGTTGTATAGTAGGCTTCTGTTACTTCATTAATTTCGCGTAAACGTTCAATTACGCTACGATAACTATGGGCTGAATTTAGCGTTATACCAATAAAGCACATAATCTCATACCCAAGTTTTTCCGAAACGATTTGGATTTTAGCTTTTTCAATTACCCCAGCACTACGCATTTTATCTAAACGCACATGGATAGTACCCACACTAATTCCGTACGATTTAGCTATAGCGCGGTAAGAAATATTAGGATCACGCGATAATTGTAACAGAATATATGCATCTAGGTCATCATACTTATATACGGACATCTTGCAAATTTCCTCTTGCTCATTATAAAACTTTTTATCCTGAAGTTCTTAAAGAATTTAATATTGCATTTTATTGTAAGCTTTTATTCTTTTTCTTTGAAAATTTCAAAATATTATCCTTTATTTTAAAACACTTTTCGCAAAAATTAAATATTTTTTATAAAAAAATAAAAAGCTAGCTTAAAAAAGCTAGCTTTTCTTTAATTAAATATTTTTAATATCAATTAAATTGTAACAAGCAACTAAATGTGGTAATTCTTCATTGCCTACATTTTCTAATGCAGGAGGAGTAGTTGCACATTGTTCTGTTGCATATTTACAACGTGTTCTAAATACACATCCCGAAGGGGGATTAATCGGTGAAGGGAGATCACCGTCTAAGAACTCAATTTTCTTATTGCGTTCGAGCTCTGGATCGGGAATAGGTACTGCCGACATTAGGGCACGAGTATAAGGGTGTTTAGTATTTTCAAAAATCTCTTTTGACGTAGATAATTCAAATACCGAACCTAAGTACATTACTAATACTCGATCCGAAATGTGACGTACTACCGAAAGGTCGTGGGCAATAAAAATTAAGCTAATGCCATATTCTTTTTGTAAGTCTTTTAACAGGTTAACCACTTGGGCTTGAATTGACACATCCAGAGCCGATACTGGCTCATCACAAATAATGATTTTTGGACGAGTAATTAAAGCACGAGCAATACCGATACGTTGTGCCTGACCACCTGAGAACTCATGTGGATAACGGTTAATCATGTTCGGTAAAAGACCTACTTTTTTCATAGTCTCAAGAACTTCTTGACGTACTTGAGCTTTTGACATTTTTGGAAAGTGAATAGTTAAAGGCTCAGCAATAAGTTCACCAACGGTAATACGTGGGTTTAAAGACGCCGAAGGATCTTGGAAGATCATTTGAATGTCTTTTTTGTACTTACGTCTTTGACGCTGACTAATACCAATTAACTCTTCACCAAGGAATTTAATACTTCCTTGTCCTTCCACTAGACCTACAATGGCACGCGAAAGAGTTGATTTACCACAACCAGACTCACCTACAACCCCTAAAGTCTCACCAACACGTAATTTAAAGTTTACGTTTTTAACTGCTTTAAGAGTGTTGTATTTGTTAAAGAATAAACCACCTGAACGTTTAATTTTAAAATTAACATCAAGGTTAGTTACTTCTAACAACACGTCATCTTTTTTAATTTCCTTTGTTGCTTCCATAATAACCTCTTATTTATTATTTAACGCTTGTCCTGTGTGGTCAACAATGACATTATCTTTAAAATAATGTGCATGCGTTTGTTTATAATCTTCACCTGTTAACTCTTTGTGCAGTTTATGATAGCGACGGGTCATTTCCTCAGCAGGAATATGACAAGCACGACGACGATCATTACCAAAGCCAGTTAAAGGTGCAAGGCCATTACATGCTTCAATAGCATGTTCGCAACGCGGCATAAATGGACAACCTGTAGGTAGGTTTAAGAGGTTAGGTGGATTTCCTGGAATCGAAGATAATTTAATGTCTTCCTTATCGATACGCGGAATAGATTTTAATAAACCTTGCGTATATGGATGAGTTGGATCATAGAAAATATCTTGGGTAGAACCATATTCCATAGTTCTTCCGCCGTACATCACCAGAACTTTTTCACAAAAGCCTGCTACTACCCCTAAGTCGTGGGTAATTAAGATTACTGAAGTTTTGAAGTCACGTTGTAACTCACGTAAAAGATTCATAATTTGTGCTTGCACCGTTACGTCTAAAGCCGTAGTCGGTTCATCAGCAATAATTACTTTTGGTTTACAGAGTAGTGACATGGCAATTACAACACGTTGACGCATCCCACCCGAAAACTCATGTGGGAACATTTTTAAACGTTTTTCTGCCTCAGGCATTTTAACGGCATCAAGAATATTTTTTGCTTCTTTTAATGCATCGTTTTTACTCATGCCTTTGTGAATAACTAGTACTTCTGCTAGTTGATCACCAATAGTTAAATATGGGTTTAATGAAGTCATCGGATCTTGGAAGATCATCGAGATTTCATTACCACGAATGCGGTTTAATTGTTTGTCTTCAAGACTTAATAAGTCTACCTCACCAAAGTTTGATTGGTAGACAGCTTTACCATTAGTAAAACCATTTGAAGCTAAAAGACCAATAAGAGAGAAAGAAGCTTGAGATTTACCCGAACCTGATTCTCCCACAATTCCTAGGGTTTCACCTTCATGCAGTTGGAAGTTTAATTTGTTTACTGCAGTTACTACCCCATCATTGGTTTTAAAATTAACTTCTAAGTCTTGTACATCTAAAAGTAACTTAGACATTTTTAATCCTTTAATCTTATATCTTATATCTCTCTACTAACGATCTTTAGGGTCTAAAGCATCACGAAGACCATCACCAATAAAGGTAAAACAGAAAATAGTTGTAGATAAGAATAATGACGGGAAGAATAATAACCAAGGTGCTACTTGCATCACAGATGAACCATCTGCAATTAGAGAACCCCATGAAGCTAAAGGTTCTTGAACCCCTAAGCCTAAATATGAAAGTGCAGACTCACCAGCAATAGCGCCAGGAATAGAGAAAGATAAGTAAATTACAATTGTTGACATTAAGTTAGGAACTATATGTTTTAACACAATTTTAGGATTACTTACCCCAATTACTCGTGCTGCATCAATATATTCACGGTTTTTAACTGCTATAGTTAAGCTTCGAATCATCCTAGCTTTACCATACCAACCGGTAATTGACATTAATCCAATTAGAGTTACAAGTGAGTTACCGAAAAATACTAGCGCCATGATGATCACAAAAAGACCAGGTAATGAATCTAGTACTTCTAAAGTACGCATCATTAAGCTATCTACAAGACCACCAAAGTAGCCAGATACAGCTCCATAGGTAACCCCAATAATAATTGAGAAAATAGCGGTTAGAAAACCGATTGTGAAAGAAATACGACCACCGTAAGCAATACGTGCTAATACGTCACGGCCGTTTTCATCTGTACCTAATAAGTGTAACGATGACGGACCGGTCGAAATATTATCCCAGTCAATTGTTTCATAGTCCCATTGCGTAAAAAATGGGGCAAAAATAACAAAGAGTAAAATAGCCAAGAGAACGACAGTTGAAGCTACCGCAGCCTTGTTACGCATGAAACGTATAACAGCATCCTGCCAATACGAACGTGAATCTATCTCTAATTCGTCCGTTGCGTTTGCTTTTACCGTATTAGTTGTCATAGCAAAATCTCCAAAGTCAAACTAGAATTTAATACGCGGATCCACAACTGCCATTAATATGTCATTAACTATGTTTGCTAAGACAATTAACACACCAGATAAAATGGTAATACTTAGTACTAAACCATAGTCACGGTTAGTCGCACCTTGTACATATAGTTGACCTAAACCTGGAATACCAAAGATTTGCTCAACGATAATTGATCCTGTAATAAAACCAACAAATGATAAAGTTAAAACTTGTACTACTGGTACCGATACAGCACGTAAAGCATGGTGCACAATAATATATCTAGTGCTTAAACCTTTAGCACGGGCAGTACGAATATAGTTATTAGTTAAAACTTCGATCATGTTACCACGGGTAATACGCGCTAAGAAAGTCATACTACCATAAACATAAATTATAATTGGTAGAATCATGTTCCTTAATGCCCCGCCGTTCCAGCCTCCGGATGGAAGCCAACCTAGTTTAACGGCAAAGATATAAATCAGAACCGGAGCTGCTACGATGGTTGGAATAACCGAACCTACTACTAAAAGACTGATTACTGAGTAGTCAATCCAAGTATTTTGATATAAAGCAGCGATAATCCCTACAGTAATCCCTAGGGCTAAAACAATTAAGAAAGAAATTGAACCTAATTTTAATGAAGCCCCAAATGATTGACCTACTAATTGGTTAACCGTAAAGTCTTTATATTTAAAAGACGGTCCTAAATCACCATGTAATAAAGAGTTCAAGTAAATTAAAAACTGCTTCCACATAGGTTCATTTAGGTGGTATTTTGCTTCAATGTTAGCGATAATTTCAGGTGGGTAAGCACGTTCAGAAGTGAAAGGGCTACCTGGAGCTAAACGCATTAAGAAGAAGGTTATTGCAATCAGAATTAGCAATGTTGGTATCGCTTCTAAAATACGACGAAAAATGTATTTATACATAGTGCCACTCTAATAGTAACTCTTAAGCTCTTTAAAAGAAGATACAAATTAGCTATTAACTAGATTCTCGGTCAACTAGTTAATAGACAACTTTACTTGAGAGACATTAATAAACAAAAATAAAAGAAGCTAGGCTACTCTAGCTAAGCAAAATTTTTAAACACTTGTTATCCATGTGTGAATTAAACACACTTTATTATCCTACTATGATTTATTATTTTATGCAATAGTTTCGGATGATTTTTTCGTATATAACTTATATTATAGCTATAACTTAATCCCGTTAAAATAACAAATAATTAGTTTTATTGGCAAAACCATAATTTAGCGGTCTTAATGTTATCCGCTCTTATTTAAAACAAAAAAATGAGACCTCTATTTTTAGAGGTCTCTTTGCATTTATTCTTTATTTCTAAAGACATTTAACGCTCGCGAGCGCGTTAATCTCGGCATTTCATTTTTATACCTTATAGCATCAAAATAAGCTGAGAAATTATCGGCACGCATAGTTTTTTGGTTAATTGCCTTGCTTTCATGGAGACGAGATAAACTTGGATCTAAATTTAAACCTCGACCGCCAATTTCGAATGGATGATCACGCGAGATTATTGCTAAATAGTAATTAATGCAATTAAAATCTGCAATTAAGAACACACTACCTGGGGTTTTAAAGCCACGTGTTAGTAAAGTAGTACGTTGCATTAACTCTTGATCTATATAAGTATCACCTGTAACCATAACCACAGCATGACTAAATACTGCTCGCTCTGTTTTAAGGCTTTGTGGATTATGCACGGAAAAACCAAAATATGGAGCTAGAAGATTAAAGAACTTATAAAGCTCAGGATCTGTAGTTACAATTAAGCCTCTTACTTTATTGCTTCTAGGTTGTAATAAAATACTTAAGGCTAGGTTTACCAGTTTATCATTGGTCACTGCCAGATTATTAAAGAATAATTTTTGTACTTTCTCACCTAATGAAGGAATGTAGGCATTAAAAAGTCTTTGTCCTTCGAGATTTTTAATTTCTTGTAAAGCATAATCTGGATTTTGTCCTCTTGGTAAGGCATAAGATACCATAGGTAAATCAAAGAGTAAAACATTGCTGTCTACTTTACCTGTATCTACCCCTTGTTTAATTTGGGCAACAAAATCATCAAGCTGTTCTGCCTTAGCAAAGCCATCAAACTCAGAAACTTTAAAATGCTGAGCTTTATCTACATGAATACCATAAGCGTATCTATCTGCCGAAGGTAAATCATAAATTAAGCGAGGATTAATTACACGGTTATCTGTCGCATCTAAATGCTCAAGTAAAACTTGTGAACAAGTTTCTGGTGAACTTACTAGTACCACAGGGAAATCAAGCTGCTCGAATAACTCGCCAATAAAAGCTGCGGTTTCGGCACTTTTATCTAAAGAGTATAGATTACTTACATTTTCGAGTACCACTAGATCTGGGTGGGTAAACTTACCATGCAGATTATACTCTTCTTGGGTCATGATCACTATTTCATGCAATTGTCTTTCGGTGCCTTCTGGTAATAATAAGCCACCAATAACTAGAGCTATGGCATCTAAATAGAAATCTGACTCTTGATCTTCAACCTTTTGCCCAAAATCTAGATAACGAGCAAACTCATCATCGACATTGGAGTTAATTAAGTCATCGATAAATTTTTGATTCTTCTCGTCTTTAGCTAGTTTACTATCCAGTAATTGCGACAGTACATCATTGCGAATTTGGTTAACTACATGTACTGCTTCATCATAGGCACTCTTAGTAAAGTCTTGTAAATTGCTATTTTCTTTATCAAGAACTGAGTTACTTTCTACAGGAGAAGTTAGTTCACGATAGATTTTTACATTTACACGAGCATTTTCTTCTTTATTAAAAATATTATTAAAGAGTTTAGCATAAAGAGGTGCTAAAGCATGTTCTTCATCATTAAGAATCCAGTACACACTTAAACCACGTAAAGAACCTACTTTGTTTTCTGCATTATTAAAGAGGTTAATTAAGCGGTGAATAGCAATAGAAACATTGGTAATTAAATCACCTGAGTTAAGGTTGGCATGATAAAACGAACCTAAACGACTAAAAGAAGAATCGTTAACCGCATGAGGTTTAAACTCACCAACGCAGTTCGTAAAGAAATTATGATTCATTCCCCCTAACACCATGAGATTAGAGTTGAGGTTAGGGTAGTAAGAAATTTCTAAATCATTGAGACGAACGGTAAGGAACTTGTCACTTGACAGCTGACTATTCCAGTTTCTTTGCTCTTGTAAATTAAAGTAAGTTGGAGAAACCTCATCAACACAGCCTAAAGCTGGAGCATAAAACAATTGACCGTCTTGGCTAATGTTGTTACGACGACGAATACGACGGTTTCTTAACCAGTTTTTAATTTCTTTTTCTTGTTGCTCGATTAGCGGTTTAAACTCTTGCTCTAAATCACTTGGCGTTTCTGCCTCATTGTTTTGTTTGCGACGTTTGTTACTGCGTCCTTCAAAATCTGTGCCATAAATAATTAATGGCGAATAGGTCATAATTGAGCTTGAGATAATACTCGAAAGACAAGAAATTAAATTATGAGTCAGTTTAACTTCTTTGAGCACTACTGCTACCGCACAAGTTGTACGGAAAAACGGTAGTTCTTTGTCACTTACTACTGTAAGGTAATTGCTAATTGCACGTAATTCAGGAACTTCTTTACATACAGCTTCAATTTCTTGACAAGTTTTTTCTACATCTTGAGAAAGAACGAGAACTTGGCGTTGTTGTAAAGCAAAAGTTAAAGCAACAAATAATTGTGCATCGATATTTTTAACTTTTTGTAAGTTTTTACTTGGAGCTAGTCTTAAAGTTGAGTCAGATCCTGGCGTTAAACCATGTCCAGTATTAAAAGTGCGGATATCCTGGAACTCAGGTAACAGAGCAAAGTTTATCTTCCCATTGCTACTAAATACATTGCTTACCTTAGCAAAGTAAGGTAAGTAGTAGCTAAATAAATTAACTTGTACACTACGAACTACTAGGTTAGTAATATCTTCGAGATTTAAAGTTTGCTCATCACGATACTGATCACACCAAACTAGAGTTTGTGGATTTAATGCACGAATATAACTAAAAACATGCTGACGTTTTTTGTAATACTCAGGATTATTGTAGAGATAGCCATTAAAGACATACACTAAACCTAGAGGAGCATTTCTGTAGGTATAAACTTTTTCCCCAACTTCGATTTCATTACCTTGCTCGTCGCGATCGCAAACAATTTTAGTAGTTTGATAGCTACTTTGCTGTTCGGTTAAAAAGTCGATAAGCATTTGCACTTTAGAATGCAATGCATAGCAAGAAAGTTTAAGCTCTTCTTCTAAAGTAAAATCAAAGTATAGCTCTTCTTGGTTCGCCAGTTGAACAAGTTGTTCTCTGAGCTTGCTATCTACAGCTGGGTCATCAAGGTAAATATCCTTACCAGCACTTGAGTCTAAAATTTTAAAGGTAATCTCAAGTATTGCATTAAGGTTTGCTACTCTTTGCTCTACTAGAGCAGTATACTTAACCAGAAAATCTGGGAGCTCATCAAGAGTTAAAATTGCTACCCCTAAACCCGCTCGCTCGATTTGCTCTACGGATGTATAAACTTTAAACTTGCCTAAAAGTTCAGAATCTAAACTATTGGCAGCTATTTCACGGGTAAGAGTTTCAACATTTTTCTTTTCGATAATATTATCTACAAGGAAAAGAGATAATACATCACTTTCTAAGTTAATTACACCAAATGGATTGTGCACTTGATTTAACAGAGTTAACATTGCCAGGTAATACCTGTCAATGTCATGTTCAAATACAGGGGCATAGGCATAACCACTTAAATAAATATCATTTAATGCTAGGGCATAATAATCTAAAGCCACCTCATTGTCTTTAAATTCGCTAAAAATGTGGCTTAGATTACGTTCAAAGTTTCCTGCGTAATTTTTTCCTAGCATGAATTCTTTTTTTTCATTACTCATGGCTAAATGCAGTGTGGAAAAAAATTATAAGTAAATTACTTATAACTTTTTTAGTTAGTTAAAACAAATATTCTATGTAGATCAAAAAATCTACGCTTTCTATATTATAACCGATATAAACCTAAGTCAACAAACAAATAAAGCCAAGAACTGAAGGTTCTTAGCTTTATAAAATTATTTGCTTCTAAAATTAATAACTTCTTGAGTATATTGCGGTAAAATTCGCGTTAAGTAGTTATTTTGCCCAAAAGTAGCAACAAATTTTTCTACATATTGACTAGGGCTTAAGCCTGAGTTGTCTATGCCTAGAATTTGCCCAGCTAAAAATGGATCTATTACCGGACGACTTCTGTTTTCTCCACGTAGAGCAAGCACTTTAGCAAAGTAGTCATCTATACCAACAATACGCGGTTGCGTAAATTGACTCATCTCTTTACTTTGGGCTTTAGCTAAAGAACCGTCATCGTTAATTTTTGGAGCTTGAGCATTAACCTGAGGCGAGTTTAACTCAGAGTTGTTTACATCTAAAGTATCCCCTGCTTTAAGGTCAATGTTTTCTTGGGCGTTAATATTGGTATTTTGGATATTTACATTTTGCCCAGAAACCGATACACTGCCAGCACTTATAGTTCCGCCACTAATTACTACCGAGCCATTTTTATTAGTAATGGAAATATTATCGCCAGAGATAACAGATTTACCACTTTTAGCTGCTTTAGCTAAAATTGTATCCATATACACATTTAGGGATCTACTAATTGGCGCAGCTTGACTACCATGATTAAAGAGTAAAATCGTAAAGTCAGACTGATTGGTTACGCCTTGATAGTCAACTAATTTAACTGCTACGGTTTTGCCTGGAGCTAACCAAAGGTCATTGCTTTCTACTTTAAGCTCTGGGACATAGTTTTTAGTAAAGCTCACTTGTCTCTCGCTATTAATAAATAAAGCAGTTGTACTTAGTTGAGTATAGTCTACGTCATTTTGGTTTAAGCCATTATACTGCCCTATCACAAAAGCATATTTGGCTTTAGGAGCATAGGCTAAGTATTTAGCAAAATAGTCTTTGACAAAGTCTTTTACTGCCTCGTTTTTATTTTCCATTAAAGGAGTATAAAAAGCAAAAGCTATTTGGGGATCTGAGATCATATTAGTACCCAGATTAGGATCCAAACCAGGTAGAGCTGGTAAAGCAACATAATCACGGGTAGCTATTCCCAGATGACAACTAGGTACACTGGCAAATTCATAGCTGTATTTAACGCTAATTTGACAATTGTTAACCTTGGCAAAAGCTGGCATTAGGGTCGCTAGTGCTGTAACAGTTAGAGCTAATTTTTTTAACATAGTGTTTTCTCTATCGATTGCATATACATTTTAGCTTTATCGGTTACCATCCGTCCCCTAGGCGTACGGATAATAAAACCTTGCTGAATTAAATAAGGTTCAACTACATCTTCTAGGGTCAAGCGATCTTCCCCTATCGAAGAAGCTAGAGCTTCGATCCCCGCCGTACCATTAAATTGATTAATTAAAGTATCTAGTAAGCGGTAGTCTAAACGATCTAAGCCACATGAATCTATATTTAATTTATCTAAGGTTAGACAAGTTATCTCATAAGAAATTTCACCTTGATTTAAAACATCAGCAAAATCTCTTACTCGGCGTAATAAACGATTGGCAATACGTGGCGTACCACGCGAACGTTTGGCAATCTCTAATGCCGAAGCTGCATCTATTACAATTTGCAACTTATTTGCCGAGTTAATAATAATTTGGGCAAGTTCTTGAGCCTGATAAAAACTCAGATTGTAGTGGTTACCAAAACGAGCATATAGAGGTCCAGTTAGACTGCCTGCTCGCGTGGTTGCTCCCACTAGAGTAAAAGGTGAAAGAGGTAGACGCATAGTATTAGCTCCTGCACCTTCACCAATTAAAATATCTATTTCATAGTCTTCCATTGCACTATAAAGTACTTCTTCTACTTTGGCAGGCAGACGATGAATTTCATCGATAAAAAGAATATCGTTAGGTTGTAAACCATTAAGAATGGCAGCTAGGTCAACTGCCTTTTCTAGTACCGGACCGGTGGTCGTAACTATATTTACCCCCATTTCATGGGCAATAATATTGGCAAGGGTAGTTTTACCCAGTCCTGGTGGACCAAAAATTAAAGTATGGTCTAGAGGTTCGCCTCTTTTTTTGGCTGCATGGATACTAACAGATAAGAGCTCTACAATTGATTCTTGACCTATGTATCCTGCTAAATCTACAGGACGCAAAGCTCGATCTGGTTGTTTTTCTCCTACTCCTTCTTGAGCCGAAACCAAACGCATCTCATCTTGCATAATTATTTGCCTTTATAAAAATCTAAACAAGCCTTAATGAGTTGCTCTAAACTTAAGCTAGGCTCGTATACTTTTTCTAGAATCTGCTGAGCTTGAACATCTTTTAAGCCAAGGTTAACTAAAGCTTGAAGTACCGAGTAGCGTTTACTCATATCCTCTTCTTCGCTTGGGGTCGCTTGCGGATAGTTTACTTGAGCAAACTCAGGTTCAACTCTTACTTCACTTGGCTTCTCTTGCTCAATAACCCCATAAGCTTGTTTGAGCATTACCATTTGCTGTTTGCCTAGAGCTACAGCTTCTTTAAGCATATCCATACGATTGTTTAATTCCACAATCATCCGTTCGGCAGTTGCTTTCCCTATTCCTGGCACAGCAGCCAAGGCTTTTTGATCCTTATTGTTAATAATATTTAATAAACTAATAAAGTCATACATGCCTAAAACTGCTAAAGCAATGCGCGGACCAATTTTATTGAGCTTAATTAATTCTTGAAAAAGCTTTTTTTCAACCGCATGAGCAAAGCCATAAAGCTGGTGAGCATCTTCGAGAATCCGTTGGTAGGTAAAAAGAAATATTTTATTTCCCACCGCAGGCAAGTGTTGATAGGTAGTTAAAGGAACAGTTACTTCATAGCCCACGCCGTAACAATCAATTAATACGGTGGTCGTAGTTTTATCTAATAAAATTCCGTGAATACTTCCGTACATCTAAGCCTCTTTATTATTTAACAGTTCGCGAATCACCGCAAATGCTTGTTTTAGGTTTTTCACAGGATGAATTTCCATATTAGGAATTTTTATATTTATCTTGTTACTTGCAGGAATAATTGCGGTATTAAAGCCATGTTTAGCCGCTTCGGCTAAACGCTCTTGTCCCATAGATACAGGACGTAACTCTCCACTTAAGCCAAGCTCACCCAGAACGATTAAGCCACGTGGTAATACTTTATTGAGCGAAGAACTTAAAATTGCTAAAACCACCGCTAGGTCAGCTGAGGTCTCTTGCACTTTAATTCCCCCCACTACGTTTACATAAACTTCATGGTTATACATTTGTAAACCACCATGCTTAGCCATAATCGCTAAGAGCATCATTAACCGGTTATTATCAAAACCATTGGAAATGCGTCGCGATGACTCTTTATTAGAGTTGTCAACAAGGGATTGAATTTCCACTATCAGCGGACGCGATCCTTCCCATAAAACTACAATTGCCGAGCCTGGTGCTGGCTCATCAGTGCGAGAAAGAAAGATTGCCGAGGGATTTTTTACTTCGTGTAAGCCTCGCGAATCCATCATAAACACCCCTATTTCGTTAACGGCACCAAAACGGTTTTTGGTTGAACGAATAATACGAAAACGCGAATCTTCGGCACTTTCGATCATGAGTGAACAGTCTATTACGTGCTCGAGCACTTTAGGACCAGCCAGAGCTCCCTCTTTGGTTACATGCCCTACCATAATTACCGAAGTATGCGTTTGCTTAGCATAACGCGTAAGGGCTGCTGCTGACTCACGTACTTGCGATACCGAGCCAGGACTCGAAGCTATACCATCTAAGGACATAACTTGAATCGAGTCGATAATTAAAATATTCGGTTGTTCTTGTTCACAAACTTCAATAATACGATCGATTGAAGTTTCTGACAACATGAGAAGATTACTATCGATAACTGGCATACCAACACGCTCAGAACGCATTTTTACTTGCTCGAGAGACTCTTCCCCTGTAACATAAAGAATTTTGTTTTCTTCACTGAGCTTGGTTACTATTTGCAGTAAAATGGTTGACTTACCTGCACCTGGATGACCACCAACAAGAATAGCCGAACCTGCTACTATACCGCCACCTAGAACGCGATCAAACTCGCTAAAGCCAGTTTTGGTACGTTCGAGCTCTTGCACTTGGATTTGGCTAATAGTTTTTACACCATGATCAAAAAAACCTGCATAGCCCCCTTGGCTAATTTTTTTCCCTGCATCTTGAGCTTGTAATGCCGAACGCGGTTTAACCTTTTTTACTACTTGTGCTCCTGTAGTTGCAGGCGTGTCTACCGTAAATTCTTGCAAGGTATTATATTCGCCACAGGCACGACAACGTCCTTCCCACTTGGGGTAATCAAAACCACAGTTACTACAAACATAAACTACTTTACTTTTTTTTGTTGCCATATTCTATTTTTGCATCCTTTGTAAGTATATAAAAATGAGGGGAGTTAGCCTCCCCCCTTATATTATAAAGATTTTACGCCAAATTATCTAATCTTTGCTACATAATATTTTTCGTGTTTGACACAATAAATTATGGAATTGGTAAGCATTACAGATACGACGCATTACCAGATAAGCGTCGTCATCATCTTCTCTTACACTTAGATACATGCTCACAAGACTAAAATAAGTTTCTGCTTCTTCTAAAGCCTTGGCTAAATCATCATCCTTGGCATCTAAATTGTAGATTACCGCTAAAACTATCCAATGCTGTAAAACACCAAAAAATTCTATTGCCATCTCAAAGGTGTAATCCTTGGGAGCAAAATTAGCAATAAGACTATGTAAGTAATAATACTTTTCTACTAAAAGCATTTCTTTCTTAAAGTCTTCGATACTATAGTCTTCGCCAGGTACTTGTTTGTCGTTCTCAAACCCACCTGGAACATAATATTGAGCTGGATTATATAAGTGTAAATAATTTAACAGATGGATTAACTCTTGACGCGGTACATATTGCGGAGAAAAATCATAACCTTGAAAAATACGCAAGAAATTTGCGTAAAGGTTATCATTTTTCATACTAATGTTTACGGTGTAGTAACTAAATTTATGCGGACGTTCAAAAGCATCACGATAAAAATAATGATTACCATAATAACTACTGCGTTGCTCTATCTCTGCCTGACTAAGATCTTCGTTTTGTGGTGGAAGAATTGTCGAATAAAGACTAGATAAGTAATCTGTCCAAATTAAATGCATGCGCTCGGGATCATCTTGGATTTGCTCCAGCGTAAGCATCGAGTTGTCATAAGGAATTATATAATCCAAACCATGTTCAGCGAAAAATGCAGAACTAATGCGTGGATTCTCAAAAAGAGTAAAGCCGCTAAGATTGCGCACTGAATTTAGTAAATCCTGTTCATTTACCATTTCAAATTGAAAATGATTTAAAACTACAGGGGTAGAAACTAACGACTCTAAAAGGGATTCATGACTTGCAGAGTTATCATAAGTAGTTAAATCTACTTGCACTAGAGGAGCCACTTGGCACAATTTATCCTCTGGTTTAAAAGTTGGATAATTTGGCGAAATTTGTGTCGCTAAGTCCTCTAAGCCATACTTAGCTAGATCGAGATATCTGTAGCTTTGCGTAATATCTATGCCTCTTAAGTAAATGCTATCCACTACTTGAGGCTCTTGACTTAAATCCGCATAAGAAAAGCGTGAAACTATAAGCTTGTCTTCTATGTTTTGCACTAAAAGACCATGACGCAATAAAATACAATCTGGAGTATCTAAAACTAGATAGGACTTTTGCTCGACGCGAGCCGAATCCTTTTCTTCGAGAACTACAGCAAAGTATTCATTACGAAAACCTAAGTTTAAATAGCTCGAGGCTAAACGAAAGCAATCGCTTTGCGGATTATTAACATTAAAAAAGAAGGCGCTAAATTGATCGCCATTATTTAGTATAGACATAGATTATTTGTAGCTTTTTTTAAGAAGATTTTAGCATAAAAACGCCCCTAACCGCCGAGCAAAAAAATTCTCCGAGTTGTGTTTATCAACTCGGAGAAATTAGTTTTTTATTTGTCTTGATATTGTTTATTGAGCGTTTCTTGTGCCAGTTGATCTGCTTGAGCATTTACTTGTTGCTCTTGAGCTTGATCTTTTGGCTCTTGCTCAAGACGAGCAATTTCATCGGCTGTATCATGCCAGAATACTTCTTGATCTATTTGTTTAGTCATTTGTACTTCTTGACTAGTTAAGAAGTCAACTAAAACATCATCTTCAGATTTTGGCATAGCTTTTAATTCTTCTTGCACTAGTTGTTCAGTTTTAGCTTTATCTAGCTCTGCTTGATCAGCTAAATCTTTTTCTAGTTGGGCAGAATTTAATTCAGGAAGGATTACTTTAGTATCAACTACAGCTGGTACTGAATCACTTACTAAATTAGCCGCGTCTATTTCCCCTAAACGATGAGCAACGATTTTGTCTACTTGTTCACTATTAGCCCCACTTTGAATATCATTAATTGAATGTTGGGCTGCCTGTGAAAGGTAAGCATTAGTTTCTAACTCACGTTGGGCTTGCTCTTCTTTGACTTGGGCTTTAGCCTCTTTAACATTTGTTGCACTTTCACTTGCTTCTTGATCTAATTGAGCAGTAGAAGAGGCAACTTTTTCGTTAAATTGATCCTGTTCGCTCGTATTTTCTTTATTGAGATTTTCAATAGCCCCTTGAATTTGCTCTTTGCGAGCTTGCTCTTCGGCTTTAGCAACTGCTTTAGCCATAACTTCGGCATCTAAGGCAGGAGCTGTAACGGCTTGAGTAGCAGTCTCTTGAGCTTTTTTATCAATAGGCTCTTTAGCTTTACCCTTAACTCGTTCAAAGAGTTTTTGGTCAATTTTAGTTAATTGATAAATTAGAGCTAACTCACGACGATAGTTAATTAGGGCAACACCTATACCGACAATTTTTTCATTGAGATAAAAATTGAGGTTAAACTCATTGTCGTTTTCATTTTCACTATTGGCAATTTCATTAGCTTCGGCAATAAATTTACCTACCGTAAGACGTAACTCATCATCACCATAACCATAAAGATTCGAATAAATTAAAGCTAATTTCTCAAATAAAGCAACCGTTTGTTGATTTATCTCCTCTACTTTGTTTCCTTCAATTGCCTCAATAAGTAATTGGTTTACTAGACTTAAATTCGAGAGAATATAGTCATTTAAGGCCATGAGTTTTATCGAAGGAGTAATGTATAAGCGATAAATTTTTGGTTCACTAACAATACTCGAAACTACACTTTGTAAAGCTATGTGCGAGTTTTGTGCCATTAAAAAGCGTTTATTTAAATCAAATGCACTAATTGGATGTTTTAAAAGCACCCCAACAATTGAAAGTAATAAACGTTTATTGTAGTCATAAACCTGACGCACATTTCTGCCCAGATCTAGGTATTTCCATTCTGGTAAAACGTAGCTCATAGCTAGGTAACATAAACCTGCCCCGAGAGCATTAGCTAGTATGCGCTCAAAAACTACTAAAGGCGTTAACTCTAAGCCCGCCATGCGGAAAGTACAAAATACCGCCATGGTTAGGAAAAAGGTTGAATAACCATAGTTAAGTACTTTGGTAACTTGGAATAGAGTTAAGGTAGTAATACCCGCAATACTTAATTCCACTGGCATGGTCTCTACAGGGAAAGCAAGACAGGCTCCTGCTAGTGCCCCAAAAACCGAACCATATAACCGGTGTTTAACCCTAGTTTTAGTTAAGGAGTAACGCGGTTGAATTACCAGTACCCCAGCCATCATAAACCAGAAAGAAAACTGGAGACTTAAGAAGTAGAAAACAAAAGCTGACATTAAAAGGAGAATGCAGACACGAATGGCATGACGCATGATTGGTGATTTTAAAGAAAAATCATTTAATGCCGCTTGTAATTTTAATTTCAGACTAACTTTACTACGGTGATCTGGAATAAATTGCTGCACACTTTGAGTAAAGTTCTCTTGGTTATTAATATTTTGTAATAACCAGTAAACTTTTTTAAGTTTAGTTAAAAGTAACTGTAAGCTATCTACGTGATAGTAGTGTAAGGCTCTTTGCTTATTAATTGAAGCTTCTAAACGTTCTATAGAAATTAAAATGCGTTTATCTAAAGAAACCATGCGTTCGCTTTTTAAATCATAAGAAAACTGCGAGGTTGCTGCAGCATAAAGCATTAAAATTCTTTGAATGCGGAACATTATATCGCTGTCTTGTAAGCGATCTTTTAAAGGTTGGTAATCTTGTAAATTAAAATCCAGAGTTTTAAAAATATTATCTGCAGTTAGATAATATCGCATCATATCACTGGTGGTTTTACGTTTACCAAAAGACTTAATACGAATAATTAATGAAGATTTAGTTATTTCAAACTGTTCAATTAAACGATTTCGTGCTCGTTCGTAGTTTTTATTGTAGTAGTTATTCGCAATTAACTCACCCCCATTTTCTTGATCAGTTGAAGTAAACTCACGACGATAGGTTTCATCATCAGGATCAAAGAAAGTTCCCTTTATCGCTAAAAATTCACTTAATGAATTATATAAATCCGAAACATTGTTTTTAATGCCTCGATTGGGAAAAATTACGTGAATTAAAAGAGAAATACAAGTATAGAACATAGCTGCTACGAGCATATAGAGCAAGTGTTCTACTGCCATAGTAAAGTCTGTAGCGTGGAAACAGAGGAACATACTATAACAAATTATTAGTACACCCCCAAAGCCTACGGTTTTTAGACTTTTACTAAATGCCCCTGACATTACAAAAACAAAGGCGGCAATAATACTTGATACCCAGAGGAGGATAAAGTTATGGTATGTATAAAGAACTATAGCTTCTGCAATTAAGAAAATTATAAAAATTAAAAGAGCATTCTTAACCTTGCCCGAAAACTTATTGTCGACATCAACAACGCCCCCTGCGATCAACCCTAAACACATAGGTAAATATAACGGGAAAAGATCGAGAAGACCAAGAAAAATTAAAACAAGGCTCGCAGAAATAAAGGTAGGTAAAATGTTTACCCACTGGTATTTTATGATAGATTTTAATTTGGTAGACATACGTCAAAAATGAGTAATGTGAGTGTATTCATACCCTTTTAGGTATGTTAATTTTTCTCGTATATTTTACTCCTAAACGATTATTTTTGCAGAAGTAAAAGAATACCCTCTCTTTTATAGTTCCTTCCTTGAAAAAACTGACAAAAAAAACCAAGAGCATACACTCTTGGTTGGAATATACTTCAATTTTACTTAATAAGATTAAGCGCAATTGCAAATTTAAAAAAATCAAAAAGTATAATTAACTACCACCAGTTAATTATTCATGTTATATTTTACCTTTAATTGATCAATAAATCCAGTATTTTTTGCTTTTTCTAATGAAGCATTAATTGCATCTAGAAGTTCTTTGTTTTGTTTATGAACGGCAATTGCTGGACCAGTTAAACCAAAAAGAGGATCACTAATAGGTTCACCCACAGTTGTAAATTCAGGAGTTGAAGCTAATAAAGGTTTTGCAACTTCTTGTGAAAGAATATAAGCGTCAATTCTCTTAGCTTTTAAATCTAAAAACGCTAGGTCATTAGTTTGGTATTTAACTACTTTGAATTTAGTTTTTTCATCTAAGTACTTAGCTTGTGAAGTACCAGCTTGCGTACCTACAGTTTTTAAATCAGTAGTCGCAGTATAGTTATTTGCTTTTAAAGTAACATATACATTTAGCTCTTTAGGTAAGTACTCTTGTGAAAAAGCAGCTACTTTAAGTCTTGCTTCAGTTGGGTGCACACCCGCAATTACTAAATCAATTTTCTTAAAGTTTAAGTTAGAGAATAAACCATCAAATGCCTGGTTTTCAATCTTACAAGTAATACCAATATCCTGACAAATGTAATTAATTAAATCTATATCAAAGCCTTCAATTTGCCCTTTATCATTTAAGTATTCATAAGGAGCATAGGTTGCTTCGGTACCTACAATGTAAGTTTTGCTTTTATCTAGAGCTGCAGAAGCACCATTAGCTACAAATAAACCCATTGACGCTGCTAATAAACCTAATTTGAATAATTTTTTCATAACACTACCTTTTGTAATTCTGTTTAAATAAATCGTAATATAAAAAAAACAAAGTGAAAACTTTAAGACAAGAATTTTAAAAAGAGAATGCACAATATTGTCTTGTCTTGTTTTCACCCAAAAAATGGAAATCTGTCTTGCGTTTAAACTATTGTGCCAATCTAAATCGCGTATTTTAACCAGTTTTTCTCTACTACACGTAAAGCTAAGGTTAATACCATACTGATAATTAAGTAAATAATACCTGCCGAAACAAAAGCTGTAATCGCATCGTAAGTTTCGCCATAGTAATTTTTAGCATAACCAAAAATATCAGTAACAGTAATCATACTTACTAATGAAGTTCCTTTGAAAAGAAGAATTACTTCATTGGAATAAGTTGGTAAAACTCTTCGTAGACCATAAGGGAAAAGAAGTTTATAAGTTTGGAACTTAGATAAGCCCATAGAACGACAAACTTCCCATTGACCTTGGTCGATATTTTTAATAGCCCCACTAAAGATAATGGTGGTGTAAGCTCCTGAGTTTAAACCACAGGTTAGAATAGCTACAAACCAAGTATTACTGAAGAGCTCTAGTAACCAGGTTCCTTGTAAAGAGCTAAACTGCGTTGGGCTATAGTAAAAAATAAAATATTGGAATAATAATGGTGTACCTGAAAATACTAGTACATAAAGGTCTACAACTTTACCTAGAGGTTTAGGTCCAATAATTTTGGCTGTAGTACATAAGGTTGCGATTATAAATGCTAAGATTAATCCACCAAATGTAATATATAAAGTCGTAGGAACCCCGCGTACAATAGTCGATAAGGCATCAAGATAATCTTGTAACATGTTTGGTCCTAGTTATTATTTGGTTGGAATTAAGTAAGCATTAAAGTGACGATCTAAACGTTTAATAATTGCATTAGAAACAATTGAAATAATGAGATAAAGAATTGCTGCAATTATGTACCAAGTAAACGGTTGATGGGTAACCTTGATAACTGAGCTAGTTGTGAAGATAATTTCACTAATCCCGATAATTGAAACTAATGAAGAATCTTTTAACAGTGATAACCATTGGTTAGTTAGACCTGGAATAGCCTGACGCCACATTTGCGGTAAAATTATATCGAAAAAGATTTTAACGCGATTAACGCCTAGAGCTTTAGCAGATAACCATTGTCCTTGCGGAATAGATTCAATAGCTCCTCTTAAAGTTTGAGAAGCATAGGCTGCAAAGATTAAACCTAAAGCGATTATCCCCGCGGCAAAAGCATCAAGGTTAATGTTAAAGTTACTTAATAATTGAGATCCACCATAATAAACTAGGAAGACCATTACAATTTCAGGTAAACCTCGTAACATCATTAGTAAGACATCAAAAGGTGCTGAAATTATGCGCCAAGGTGCTTTTTGGAAGCCTAAGAAAATAATTGCTAGAACCATCCCTAAAAGCATGGATAATACTGAGACAATTATTGTCCACACAGCCCCTTTTAGCACGATTAATAAGAGGGTAAAGTTAATTGCTTCCATCCTCTCCTCCTATTTAGAAAAGGTTAAATATTCTTTAAACTCAGGAGTTTGAGGATTAGAGAACATTTGCTCGGCTGATCCTGATTCAACTAAGCGACCAGCTTCAAAGTAGTAAACCTTGTCTGCTACTTGGCGAGCAAAACCTACATCGTGGGTTACAATAATTTGGGTAACTCCAGTTGAAGAAAGGTTTTTAATAATTTTTGCTACTTGCCCTGTAATATTTGGATCTAAAGCAGCGGTTGGCTCATCGTAAAGAAGAACTTCTGGTTGCATCATTAAAGCACGGCAAATTGCCACTCTTTGTTGTTGACCCCCAGAAAGTTGGAGAGGATACTTATCTGCATGAGCAGTAATTTGTAATGCTGCTAGCAGTTCTTTAGCTTGCTTTAAAGCTTGTTCTTTAGTAGCTAGCTTTAAAGTAACTGGAGCATAGATTAAGTTTTCTAAAACTGTTTTATGTGGCCATAAGTTATAGTTTTGGAAAACCATCCCTACTTTACGACGCAGTAATAAAGCTTGTTTATCAGAAATTTTTTGACTAAAGTCAATTACTTGTTGATCGATTTTAAGAGTACCACTTGAAGGTAACTCTAAAAGATTTAAGGTTCTAATGAAAGTAGATTTACCAGCTCCAGACTTTCCTAATAATACTGAAACCTTTCCACCTTCTAAGCTACAGTTGACATCAAATAATGCTTGTGTCTGACCGTAAAAAAGATTTAAATTTTTAACTTCAATATTGTGCATTTTTATTTTCTCTTTTGGTGTTATGGTTATAATTTTACAAAATAAAAATTAGCAAAGCAAGAGAGCAAAAAACTGCACTTTATGCAAAAAGTTGCAATTTTATTGCACGTTTTTCAAAAACAGGCAAGTTGATAATTTAATATTAATTAATTTTCAATGATTTAGACTATAAGGGAAGCTTAACTTTTTACAAAAGTGAGCAAAAAATCTAAAATAAAATATTTTCTTAATTTATTGAAAAATAAGTAATCTTTTTTTATTAATATTTTTTCAAGAGAAAATAATATGACTGATTTCCCTTGAAAATAGGCGGTTAATTATTTATCTTTTTCGAGCATAAATGCAAACTTTTTAGCTAAAAGTGTAAGTTTTTGCACGCTTTTTTGCCTCTTTTGCAAGTTAAAGCAAAAAAAAAGAGAGTCCTAAATAGACTCTCTTTTGTTATATTTTTCTTTACTTACTTTTATTTTTTACGTACTTTTTTTCTTTATTAATACTTCAAGCTTTTCTTTTTTAAGCTCTATTTTTTACTGCTTAATTACTCGTATATAGAGTTTTATGCTTGTTCCCTACTTCTTCACGAGCTAATTTTGGTACTAAGTACCCCGAAGTTTGCTCTTGAAGTTGGGCATATAAAGCTAAAGCTTGAGTGTCATTAAGATAAAAGTGCGTCGATCCTTCCACCTTATCTAGTAAATGTAAATAGTAAGGTAAGACCCCATGGGCAAAAAGCTTGCGTGAAAGAGCTTCTAGCACCTCTACACTATCGTTTACGCCCCGCAATAACACCGACTGATTTAATAAAACCACTCCTGCTTGTTGTAAAAGCTTAAATTTTTCCTGCAGCGTGAGGCTAATTTCTTGGGGATGGTTAATATGACTTACCCAAATAACCTTAACTCCAGCTTCGGCTAAACTTTGACAAGTCGCAAGAAATTGTTCGTTAATACGAGCAGGCAATACTACAGGTAAACGCGAATGTATACGTAATCTATCTACTTTAGGATTGGCAGTTAGATTACGGCTAATAATTTGCTCACTTAGCCAGGTAAATTCTTTATCATTCATCATCAGAGGGTCACCACCTGATAAAATGAGTTCAGAAATATTTTGCTTATAGGCATAATCAAGGGCTTCTTGCCATTGCTCTTTGCTCGAACCTAACTCATCATAAGGGAAGTTTCGACGAAAACAATAACGACAATTTACCGCACAACCCCCTTTAGGTAAAAAGAGCATCCGGTCTTGATACTTGTGCACTATATTTTTTACGGGAATAAAGTTGTCCTGCTCATCTAAAGGTTGAAGGACAAACTCAGGATCTTGAACCAATTCATGGCTAAAAGGTAAAACCTGTAAAAGCAAAGGATCATCTATATTGCCTTTTTCCATAAGCTCGGCAAAATGCTGTGGCACAAGCATAGGAAAATTACTTTTACTTAATAAAGGTTTACCTGCAACCTTACTCTCGGCTTGCGGATCTATCTGTAAATATGCTAAGAGCTCTTGTGGATCTTTAAAAGCCTTAGCTAACTCTCGTTTCCATTGATTACTCATATGAATTAAGCCAAGCTTGGCTTACGCTATTTTGGCATTACAAAACCAATACGTTCTTTAAATTTATTTAAAGTAACACGAGCACGAGCACTTGCTTTAGCAGCCCCCTGAGCAATAATTTGGTTTAATAATTCTTCGTTTTGACGGTAATGGGCAAATTTAGTTTGTAGATCTTCTAAAAGTTTACAAACTTCTTCAGCAACATATTTTTTGAAGTTACCATACATAGAGTCTTTAAACTCCTCTTCAAGCTGAGCAATAGACTTACCAGTAACTGCCGAAGCTATATCAAGGAGATTTGCAATCCCTGCTTTGTTTTCTAAATCATAAACTACGCGTGGTGGATCATCACTGTCAGTTACAGCAGCTTTAATTTTTTTGGTAACTTTTTTCAGATCTTCTAAAAGGAAAATCACGTTATTTTGGTTGTCATCAGACTTAGACATTTTTTTGTTTGGGTCTTGTAATGACATTACACGAGCACCCTCAGGGGCAATAAATGGATTTGGGATCTTGAAGAGATCTTCACCATAAATTTTGTTCGCACGTTCAGCAATATCACGACATAATTCTAAGTGCTGCTTTTGGTCGGCACCAACTGGTACTAAGTCAGTTTGGTAAAGAAGAATATCTGCAGCCATTAATACAGGATAATCAAATAAACCAGCCGTTACATTTTGTTCATAACGAGCAGATTTATCTTTAAATTGAGTCATGCGACTTAGCTCACCAAAATAAGTGTAGCAGTTTAATAACCAGCCTAATTCTGCGTGTTCTGGCACTTGGCTTTGAATAAAAATAGTGCTTTTTTCTGGGTCTATACCTGCTGCCAGATATAAGGCTACCATATCTAAACTCGCTTTATGTAAAGCTTGTGGGTCTTGACGTACGGTAATTGCGTGTAAGTCAACTACACAGTAAAAACACTCATAATCATCTTGCATTTTTACCCAGTTACGTAATGAGCCTAGATAGTTACCTAAACTTAAAGAACCCGAAGGTTGAATCCCACTTAAAATTACTGGTTTGCTCATACAAATATACCTTAAATAAAAAAATTAACCTTTAAATAAACGCCATAAGGCTATGGCTACTCCTGTACTAAGAAAGCCTAAAAGCAAGTGAATCAAAGCTATGCCTAAAGCTTGCCCCCAAGCTCCTTGGTAAAATCTTTGTACAACTTCAGAGCTATAAGATGAAAAGGTAGTTAAACTACCTAAAAATCCTGTTACTATTAATTGTTGTACTCTAGCACTTATCTGGAGATCTTTTACCGCACATACCATTAAGCCAATAATAAAACATCCTACCACATTTGCTACTAAAGTACCAAGATTTATAAACGCCAGACTAGGATTTAACCAAAGCGATAAATAAGCTCGTGCCCAGGCACCTAAAACTGCTCCTAGGGCTATACTGAGTAAAATCTTAGCATCCACTTGCAGCCTCAGCAAGTTCTTGACGTAATTGCTCAAGGGCAGCCTTGGCATCTGGTAAAACACCAAACCAATAATAATGCGAAAGAGCAGCCTGTTTCACAAGCATACCTAAGCCATTGGCAATATTATTTTCTACCCCTAGATCACTGACAAAGGCTAAAAAAGGAGTTTTGCCTGTCGCTGTATACTGCATATCATAGAATTTAGTATAAGCATTAGTAACTCGAGTTGTACGCAGATTAACGCCAGCATCACCTTGTTTATAGGCTACGGCATTTATTACCAAGTCATATTCATTAAAGTCATACTCATTAACTGCATTTACTTGCCCAAATTTACTAAAAGCCTTTGCTACTTCTTGTGCTCGAGCTCGAGTACGATTGAAAATATCAACTACTGCCCCTTCTTGTAAAAGATGGAATAACACTCCCGTTACCGCTCCCCCTGCACCGAGAATTAACACGCGCGTGTTCATGCCTAACCAACCTAGATCTTTTAAATCAGTTGATAAGCCATAACCATCGGTATTTTCGGCAAAGAGGCTACCATCGGCACGTTTAATTACAGTATTACAAGCTTGAGCTATTTCGCATACTTCCGAGCGATTTTCAATTAACTCATATACTACTTGCTTAAACGGAGAGGTAATATTAGATCCCTTGCCACCTTCATTATTAAAAAAGTTTAAGAAAGAGCTAATAAAAGTTGCTACATCCATGCCTTCACCACGACGGCGGTAATCAATTCGCTCGCCTCTTTGGTTGGCAAAAATTTCATGAATGCGAGGAGATAAACTATGGGCAATAGGATTTCCCCAAACTAAATAACGATCTGAAAGCATTTTAATTTCCTAAAAAACTATAAGCTAAATTTTTCACTAAGGCAAAAAGTTGCTCTTCATTATGTTCTACATCAGGGTCAGCTAAATAATTATAAATAGTTCCTACCGCAAAAATTGTAAACTCTGGAGCTATAAGAAAACGTAACAGAGCATAGCAAATTGCCTGATCTGGCTCTTCTAAGTCTAAACCTAAATTAGGTAAAAACAAATCAGGGAGATTACGGGCAACGCCTGTTTCTGGTACTGTGCCGCCTCGGAGCTTTAACACTTGCATTACCGAATCTGGGAGTAGATTAATTAAAATACTTTCTTTAATCCCAAATTCTTCAGGGTAAATTACGGGTTGATTTAAAAGCAATACTCGCTCTTGTAAATATACTCTGCTATCAGAGACAAGCATATCCTCGACCTGCTCGGCACTAGTTAAAGATTGCGAGCCCGAATGGTTTGCCGAAGTAGAAATTAAAGCTCCGCCCATAGTTTCAATTAGAGAGACAAGAAACTCTTCTTTGGTGAGGCGCACGGCAACTGTAGCAAATTTACCGCGAATAATTTCTGGGCAATTTGGATGAGCGGGCAGTAAAAAAGTTAAGCCTTGCCCTGAGTTATGTAATACGGTTGCTAACTTAAGAGCTTGTTCTTCAAGGTTTAAGTCCCCGAGTTGCTCGAGAATAAGTTGATTAGAAAAATAACCGTGATAGGCAGCGTAAACTAAATTATATAAGTCTACTTCTTGGCTTGCGGTAGCTAAACTCTTTTTTTCCCCCGTGCTTGCCTTCATAAATAGAGGCTTTTGCTCATCTGGGTTAGCGAGTTTATTTTGGAGCTGGTCCCAACTATAGGCAAAAGCTTGGTTAAATAAATCGATAAATCTAAAATCTAAACCAGGAATATCGCTATACATATCATAAGGAGATTCTTCTATATGGTAATTAACCATATCCAGTAAAGCAATTAAATCTGGTGGTAAAAGCTCAAGATCTACTATTCCCTTGAGTTGCTGTAAATCGGAAGCAATAATAACAAAGCCCTTGTCATTTTTGCGTTCTTTTAAATCTAAAATTTCTTGGATAAGATCGACGCGATCAACCCTACAGCCTAAACCAAATACCGATTCGGTAGGATAGGCAAGTATTTTATTTTCTTTATCTGAAATGAGTTTTAATTCCTCGAGTGAGGAAACCATTTGTACAGCCATGCCAAACTCCAGGCAATATTAATAGAATTTTTCTCATTAATTTTACCACATACGCCCCTGAGGCAAGAAAAATCTTGATTTTGTTGCCTCTATTTTTAGGTACTAGAGAAAAAATTATCCTGGTTTGCGTATTTTCCTTATTTAGATCGTATTAAATAAAGTATAATATAGAGAAGATTTTCTATCTTTAGTTAATTGTCTAGTTTTTTTGCTCATAGGAGAGGAAAAAAACTAATCTTAAATTTCTTTTATAGGATCTAACGAATGACAACTCCTACTTTAAGACAGCTTTGTGCTAATGCTATCCGTGTACTTTCAATGGATGCAATTCAAAAAGCAAATTCTGGTCACCCAGGTGCTCCTATGGGGATGGCAGACATTGCAGAAGTTTTATGGCGTCGTAATTTAAAACATAATCCTCAAAACCCTAAATGGCCAAACAGAGACCGCTTTGTTCTATCAAATGGTCACGGTTCTATGTTAATTTACAGCCTTTTACACTTAACGGGTTATGATTTATCTTTAGCTGAAATCAAAAACTTCCGTCAATTAGGCTCTTTAACTCCAGGACACCCAGAATACGGTCACACTCCAGGTGTTGAAACTACAACTGGTCCTCTAGGTCAAGGGATTGCTAATGCAGTAGGTATGGCTTTAGCAGAAAAACTTTTAGCTGCTGAATTCAACCAAGAAGATCTTAAACCAGTAGACCACTACACTTATGCTTTCTTAGGTGATGGTTGTTTAATGGAAGGTGTTTCACACGAAGCATGTTCATTAGCAGGGACTTTAGGTCTTGGCAAATTAATTGCTTTCTACGATTCAAATAAAATTTCAATCGACGGTGACACTGATGGTTGGTTTACTGACAACACTGCAGAACGTTTCCGTGCTTACGGTTGGAACGTAATTGAAGATGTAGATGGTCACAATTCAGAACAAATCCAAGCAGCTATAGATGCAGCTAAAGGTCAACAAGAAAAACCTACTCTAATTATTTGTAAAACAGTAATTGGTAAAGGTGCTCCAAATAAAGAAGGTACTCACCATGTGCACGGTGCTCCATTAGGTGCAGAAGAAATTAAAGCAACTAAAGAAGCATTACACTGGCCTTCATTAGAGCCTTTCTATGTGCCTGAAGAAGCTTACAATGCTTGGAATGCTCGTACTACAGGACAAAAAGTTGAAGAAGAATGGCAAGCTCTATTTGCTAACTATAAAGCTAGATATCCTGAGTTAGGAGCTAAATTAGAAGCTCGTTTTAATGGTGAATTAGAAGCTGGCTTAGCTGAATTAGCTGATCAATACATTGCTCAACTCCAAGCTGAACCTAAGTCTTTAGCAACTCGTGCTTCATCACAAAACGCGTTAAATGCTTATGCTCCACATATTTCTTCAATTCTTGGGGGCTCGGCTGACTTAGCACCTTCGAACCTAACTATTTTCAAAGGTTGCAAATCTATCACTCCTGCAGATGTTTCAGGTAACTATGTACACTACGGGGTACGTGAGTTTGGTATGGGTGCGATCATGAATGGTCTAGCTCTACACGGTAACCACTTACCATACGGTGGTACTTTCTTAATGTTCTCTAGCTATGCGTTAAATGCAATTCGTATGGCTGCATTAATGAAACTACAAACTGTATACGTATTTACCCATGATTCAATTGGTGTAGGTGAAGATGGACCAACTCACCAACCTATTGAAAACACAGAACAATTACGCTTAATTCCGAACCTAAGCGTATGGCGTCCAGCTGACCAAGTAGAAACAGCAGTAGCATGGAAAGAAGCTCTATTAACTAACCGTAGCAAACCTACAGCATTAATTCTTACACGTCAAAATCTTGAACAACAAGAACGTAATGCTGAGCAAGTTGCAAACATTGCTAAAGGTGGTTACGTATTAGTAGACGCTCCTAATGGTAAACCAGAAGTAGTATTTGTAGCTACAGGTTCTGAAGTAGATCTAGCAGTTAAAGTAGCTGCTAAATTAACAGCAGAAGGTAAAGCAGTACGTGTAGTATCTCTTCCTTCAGTTGATACTTTTGAAGCTCAAGATGCAGCTTACCGTGAAGCTGTAATTCCAAGCGATGTACGTAAACGTGTAGTACTAGAAGTTGGTTCTACTGCAGGTTGGTACAAATATGCTGGTTTAGATGGTCTAGTATTAGGTATTGACCGTTACGGTGATTCTGCTCCAGCAGGTCAATTATTTGACTTATTTGGCTTTACTGTAGACAAGGTTTACGCTAAAGTTGCAGAATACCTAGCTAAATAATCTTAAGAAAAAAGATCTCGATTCTTCGGGATCTTTTTTTATTTTTTGCTTAACTCCTAGTTGCTAAATGAGAATACAAAGCATTTAAAAACTTTTTAAACTAAAATACAACAGGGAAGAATATATTATTTTTATAACTTGTGATATAATATAAAAATTTGAATACGCTGACTTATAGCATTATTTAGGTAGTTTGGCAAAATTATCCAAGTAATGCTTTAAGTTTTTTCTCTTTTAATTCTTTGTTTTTATCATTAAAGTATGATCTACGATAAAAAATATGACGTTATAGTTATAGGTGGTGGTCACGCAGGTACCGAAGCCTGTTTAGCGGCTGCACGTATGGGCTTAAAAACCCTACTTTTAACTCACAATATAGATACTCTAGGACAAATGTCTTGTAACCCTGCTATAGGCGGAATTGGTAAAGGACACCTAGTAAAAGAAATAGATGCCATGGGTGGTTTAATGGGTATAGCTGCCGACCACTGTGGTATTCAATTTAGAACCCTAAATTCATCTAAAGGTCCGGCAGTACGTGCTACAAGGGCACAAATTGACCGTTCGCTATATCGCAACTTTGTCCGCACTTTCTTATGTAATCAAGAAAACCTTGATATTTTCCAACAAGAAGTAGTTGATATTCGTATTGAAAACGATCAAGTTAAAAGCGTTATTACTAAAATCGGTCTTGAATTTGAAACTACTACAGCCGTATTAACTACAGGAACATTCCTTGGCGGTAAAATCCACGTAGGTATGGAAAACTATACTGGTGGACGTGCTGGAGATCCAGCTTCTATTTCTTTAGCTGAACGTTTACGTAGTTTAAATTTACGTGTAGGACGTTTAAAAACTGGTACTCCACCACGTATTGATGTGCGTACTATTGACTTTAGTAAACTAGGCACGCAAGAAGGGGATCAAGGCGAATTACCTGTATTTAGCTTTATGGGATCAGCTGATCAGCATCCAAAACAAATCCCATGTCACATGACTTACACTAACGAGCAAACACACCAAGTAATTCGTGATAACCTGCACCGTTCTCCTATGTATGCAGGAGTTATTGAAGGCGTAGGTCCACGTTACTGTCCGTCTATTGAAGATAAAATTGTTCGTTTTGCTGATAAAGATAAACACCAAATCTTTTTAGAGCCAGAAGGTTTAGATTCAACTGAAATCTATCCAAATGGGGTGTCAACATCTTTACCTTTTGATGTGCAAGTTAAAATCATTAACTCTATGCCAGGTCTAGAAAACGCACGTATTATGCGTCCTGGTTATGCTATTGAGTATGATTATTTTGACCCACGTGATTTAAAACTTTCTCTTGAAAGTAAAAAAATCACCAACCTCTTTATGGCTGGGCAAATTAACGGTACTACAGGATACGAAGAAGCTGCAGCTCAAGGTTTACTTGCGGGGATTAACGCAGCTTTACGTTGCCAAAATAAAGAAGCTTGGTATCCAAAACGTAATGAAGCTTATCTTGGTGTACTAATTGATGACTTATGTACTCTAGGAACTAACGAACCTTATCGTTTATTTACTTCACGTGCTGAGTATCGTTTACTTCTACGCGAAGACAATGCTGACTTACGTTTAACTCCTAAAGCTCACGAACTTGGCTTAATAGACCAAGCACGTTGGGATAGATTTAGTGAAAAACTAGCTAATATTAGTAAAGAAACTGAGCGCTTAAAAGAAATTTGGGTACATCCATATGTAGATAATATTGCTCAAATTAATGAACTTTTATCAGCTCCTTTAACTAAAGAAGCAAACGGTATTGAACTCTTAAAACGTCCAGACATGACTTATGATAAACTTTGCCAAATTGCTCAATTTGCTCAAGGTAAAATCGAAGACAGTCAAGCAGCTCTGCAAGTAGAAATCAATAGTAAATACCAAGGTTATATTGATCGTCAACTTGAAGAGATTACCCGTTTAGAGCGTAATGAAAATACAGAAATTCCTGCTGATTTTTCTTATCGCACTATTTCAGGTTTATCAAATGAAGTTATTTCAAAATTAGAAAACTTCAAACCACAAACTATAGGTCAGGCTTCACGTATTTCAGGAATTACTCCAGCAGCTATTTCTATTCTTTTAGTGTATCTAAAAAAATATAGTCAAGCTAATGGCTCAACTCTGCCAGGTGGCATTCCTAAAACTCAAGCTTAATAAAAAATCCTCACAACCTTTTTGGCTGTGAGGATCTTTTTTTGCCTTAGAAATATATTTTTAGGTACTCTAAATTCCTACCAAAAATCAAAAATTAAGCCCTAGCTAGTAATAACTCTTTACCCCCCCCCACTCGTGCTATAATCGAAAGAACAGGCGCTTTTTTTAGGGCTTGCTTGGCAAATTTTATTATAGTTTAAACAATAACAATAAGCACATACTTAATTTTGGAGTTTACCTCATGAGCTTACACTTTCCAATCAGCAATCCAGAGAACTTGGATAAGGTATTAACTTTTTTACATCAAAGTAATGATATTTTAAAATTTTCTGATCTCTATACCCACTCGACTTTAAGTGATACTTTTACTGATGGTATAGCTTCGCGTTTTCAACTAGAAAACAATCGCATTGGCTCTAATAACCGCTCGTTTCATGGTATTTTTTACTCAGAAGTTCTTGAAGACTCAGAAGTACAACCTTTTAGTTATTCTTTAGTAATTAGCTTAGAAAGCTTTTCTAACCTTTTAACTGCCGAAGTTTTAAGAGTTAACCAACAAAAACCAAGCCTGCGTCGTAATCTACTTCGTACCGCAATTTTAAACTATTGCGTAAATGCTTACTTTACAAGTAATAACTGTGTGCACCAAGAGGCGTTAACTCAAGAGCAATATGAGCAGTTTAAAGCTAAATTAGCAAGTAAACCTAAAGAAATTGACGATGTAGTTGCTGACGATTTCCAAACGAAAAAGCGTGATCAACAATTTGATTTTACGCACGCTCTATTTTTATATGCCTTTTCTCGCGTGCAAGAAGATACTCCTGAAGCTGAACAAATTCTTGATACAGTATACGAGTTTCTTTTTAGCTATGGCTTTGGGGCAATATATCTGGGCACCTATGCCACAATTTTTGTCTTACTGCACAAAAAACTAGGCTTTAACTTAACTCAGCCTTTATTACAAATTAAAGGCTTTGACAATAGTTCTATTTATGCTCAAGCTCTTTACATAACACATGAGTATACCAGTGATAATCGTGGCGGCACAAATACAGAATTAGCAGCTATAGGTCGTGCTTGGCATCTAGGCAAGGAAGAAAACTTTGCAACCTTTGCCCAAAGCCAAACTCTAATTAAGATTTTTGATTATATCGAGTTTGAAAACTTTGTAACTAAACTAGAAAAACCTTTAGAAGAAGGTAGTTCTCCTGTAACTGAGCAAGCAAGACAAGCTTTTGCAGGTCCAATTGCTGAGTATTTCAAAACATTAAAACTTGTAGATGCTGATCAAGCTCTAGAAGCTGCCAAAGAAATTAACCAAGATTACTTAAAGGCGTTAAATGTTACGGCAGAGCAGTATCAAAAACTTCGTCTTAAAAATGCTAAAAAACTGGTTAATAGAGATGTAGTTGATCAAGCTAAAGAAAGTAAACGCCAAAGTGATATACGCGATGGTAGCAGTGCTTATCGTAAATTCATTTACTTAATTATCTTTGGGGTAGTTTTAGCTTTAGTTTTAGCTTTCTTAAATGAAATCTAAGTAAAAAAAACAACAATTAAAAAAGAAGTGGTAGTCGCTACTTCTTTTTTTGTGCTTGGATTTTAAGCACTTTTTGCTTATTTTTTGTTTTTTCTACTAACTTGCTGTCTTTTACTTTTTTTGCGTTTTTGTTTCAGTTGCTCAACTTTATAAATTTTTTCTTTGCTTTAGTTTAGCCTTCTCAGTTTTTGTTTTTCTTTACTTTAGTTCAGTTTCTCACCTTTATTTTTGCTTTAGCTGACTCATCTTTATTTTTGCTTTAGCTTACTTATCTTTATTATTCTTGCCTTTTAGTTTGTTTTCTCTGCTTAGTTTTTTGAGCTTTTAATTTAACTTGCTAAACTTATTCTTTTTTTTATATTGCAGGCTATTTAATAATTTTAGTTATAATTTAGGCTTTTCCTTTCTTTTACTCATCATTTTATCTTTTCTCCTTTACTTTTGCAACATGCTATCATTTGCAAGCTAATAAATAAAATAAAAACTTGCAAATGATAGTTAAAAGGCAGGGGAAATGACTTTTATAATCTGTTTTTACGGAAAATGCGACTAAAAGTGACACCTTTATTACCTTAGTTTAGCAAAAATAATATCATTTGCAAGCTAAAAAAGGAACTTACAACTTGCTTTTGCAATAATTACAGAAAAATTTCAATTTTTTTGCTAATTTTATGCAAAAAGTTCTGCAACTTTGTTCTTCTTGGGTAATAATATGCATACTTTTACTTTGAATTGGATTTGTGAACTCCTTTTTTTATAAAAGTACGACATAAATCTTATACTTTTAATATCATTTTCTCTTATTTTATTATGTCTTTGCAAAATAGCTCTTCTAACCCAAGTGGTTTGTTATTAAATGTAGAAGATAAACCGTCATTTGGTTTAACCTTAATCCTAGCAGCTCAACACTTATTAGCTGCTCTTGGCGGTATTATTGCGGTTCCTTTAGTTGTAGGTAATGTTTTAGGTCTTTCTGCAACTGATACAATTATCTTAGTAAATGCCTCACTACTAATTTCAGGGGTTGTTACTTTTGTACAATCACGTGGTATTGGTCCAGTAGGTATTCGCCTTCCTTCAGTAATGGGTACAAGTTTTACCTTCGTTGCTGCTGCTCTAGCAATTGGCTTTTCGGAAGCTGGAGTTGCAGGTATCCTCGGTTCATCATTAGTTGGTTCGATTGTAATGATTATCGGTGCCTACCTAATGCCTTATATTCGTAAATACTTCCCACCAGTTGTTACAGGTTGTGTGGTTATGAGTATTGGTTTATCTCTTATCGGTGTAGCTGTTGACTGGTTCGCTGGTGGTCAAAAAACTGATCCTAACTATGCTTCTACTTCAACTCTAGCTATGGCTGCTTTTGTTTTAGTGGTAGTAGTGTTACTTGTACAATGGGGTAAAGGTATTTTAGCTTCTGCTGCTATCTTCTTTGCAATGCTAATTGGTTACATTGTAGCTTTAGTATTTGGCATGGTAGATTTCTCAAGCGTTAAATCAGCTGATTTCTTTGCTGTTCCTACTCCTTTCCACTTTGGTTTAGCTTTCCCTATTTCGGGTATCATCGGTATGTCGATTGCTTATATAGTTACTATTGTTGAATCTAACGGTAACTTCCTTGCTATAGGTCAAGCAACTAATACTAAAGTAACAGGTGAACATGTTAAACGTGGTGTTCTTTGTGATGGTTTAGGTTCTGCTTTAGCAGCTTGTTTCTCTACTTTACCTTTCTCATCTTTCTCACAAAATATCGGTATTATTTCTATTACTCGTGTGGCTTCTCGCTACGTAGTAATGTGGACAGGTATTCTTTTATTCTTAGCAGGTCTATTCCCTGTATTTGGTGCCTTAATCGTATCTATCCCTGCACCTGTTTTAGGTGGAGCTGGGGTAATGATGTTTGCCATGATTATTGTTGGCGGTATCCAAATGTTAGACCGTGTAACTCGTTCACGTCGTAATGGTTTAATTATTGCTATTTCATTAGGTGCTTGTTTAGCGGTAACTTTACGTCCAGAACTCTTTAACCACCTACCTGGCTGGTCTAAAGAAATCTTCTCTTCAGGTATTACTACTGGTTCTATCTTTGCTATTCTTTTAGATCGCATTTTACCAGCTGATAAAGAAACTACTGAAGACGCAGCTCAAGTAGTTGCTGATATTAATAAATAATTTTCTTCTCCTATCCAAGGTGAAAGTTCCTTTCACCTTGGTTATTCTTTCTGTTATATGTTTTTTTTGGTAAGAAAATAACATCCACTTGCTATTTGGTTACTAAAACAAATTTATTCTTTTTGTTAAAACTATGAGTTCGTTCAACATTCCTACCAACTTATCTCCAATTGATAAGTATTTTGAGATTACAAAATCAGGTTCAAGCGTTCGTACCGAAATCACTGCAGGTTTAACCACCTTCTTAGCTATGGTTTACTCTGCAATTACAGTTCCTGCAATGTTACAAGCCGCAGGTTTCCCTGCTGAATCAGTGTTCATTGCTACTTGTTTAATGACAGGTCTAGGTACTCTTTTAATGGGCTTTTGGGCTAAACTCCCTATGGCAATTGGTGGTGACATAGCTTTAACTGCATTTGTTGCTTTCTCAATTGTAATTGGCCAACAAGTTCCAGTAAACACTGCCCTGGGGATGATCCTCATTATGGGTATTACCTTTACTATAATTTCTGTAACAGGTATTCGTGCGTGGATCTTACGTAATTTACCTCATAGTATTGCTCACGGAGCAGGCGTAGGTATAGGTTTATTCCTCATTCTTGTTGCTTGTTCTAATGTACAAATTGTAGTAGCAAACACTGCTTCGAGTCTTCCTGTTAAACTAGGTGACTTTACTTCTTTCCCTGTATTAGCTTCATTTATTGGTTTATTCTTAATCATTGCTTTAGAAGCTATGCGTGTTAAAGGGGGAATCTTAATTGTAATCGTATTAATTACAGTTATCGGTTTAATTGTTGATCCTAATGTTAAATACCAAGGCTTTTTCGCATTACCAAACTTTGGTGAGGAAAACCTTCTCTTTAAATTTGATGTAGTAAGCGTATTTAACACTACTTTAATTCCAATTGTTTTAGCTTTAGTATTATCAACTGTATTTGACGCTACATCTACAGTACGTGCTGTTGCAGGTAATGCAGGTTTAGTAGATGCTAAAGGACAAATTAAAAATGGTAACCGTGCTTTAACTGCTGACTCAGTTTCATCTGTATTTGCAGGTTTAATTGGTACAGCTCCAGCTGCCGTTTACTTAGAATCAGGTGCTGGTACAGCTGCTGGTGGTAAAACTGGTCTAACAGCTGTAGTTGCAGGTGTTGCTTTCTTATTAATTCTTTTCTTTAAACCTTTAGCTTTCTTAGTACCTTTCTACGCTACAGCTCCTGCTTTAATGTATGTAGGTCTACTAATGGTTTCTAACTTAAAAGATCTGAACTTTAACGATTTAATCGGTAGTGGTTCAGGTTTAGTAACGGCAGTATTTATCGGCTTTACCGCAAACATCGTTACAGGTCTAATGTTAGGCTTTACATGTTTAGTAATTGGTCGTATTGTTGCTCGTCAATTTGATAAATTAAACTTCGGTACAGTAATTATTGCTGCTATCCTATTTATCTTCTATATTTCAGGTATTGCTATCTAAGTAAACCTACCCTTTTCTCCGTATTTGAATAGTAACAGTTTTTTCTTTTTATTTAGTGCGATTATTACCTAACTGTTACTATTCAAGCGGCGAGCTTTCATCTAACTTAAAACTCAATTAGGAAAATATATGGCTGGCCTTGATAATTTCTTCAAAATTTCAGCTCGAGGTTCTACCGTTCGTACTGAGATTATTGCCGGGTTAACTACCTTCTTAGCAATGGTGTACTCAGTTATTGTTGTGCCTGGCATGTTAACTGCAGCTGGTTTTGATGCCCAAGCAGTATTCATTGCAACCTGTTTAACTGCAGGTATAGGTTCAATCGTAATGGGTCTTTGGGCAAATGTGCCTATGGCAATTGGTTGTGCGATTTCTCTTACAGCCTACACAGCCTTCACTATGGTGCTTGGGCAAAAACTGCCAATTCCAACCGCTTTAGCAGCTATTTTTGCAATGGGGGTTATCTTTACCATTATCTCTGTTACAGGAATTCGTAATTGGATTCTGCGTAACCTACCTATTAGCATTGCTCATGGTACAGGTATAGGTATTGGTTTATTTCTTCTCATTATTGCTGCTGGTGGGGTTAAACTTGTAGTTCCTAATACTCATTCTTCAGTTCCAGTTACTTTTGGTGACTTTACTGCTTTCCCTTCATTAATGACTTTAATTGGTTTAGCATTAATTATTGCTTTAGAAAGATTACGTGTTATGGGATCTATTCTAATTGTAATTATTGCTTTAACCATTATCGGTTGTCTTTTTGATCCATCAATTAAGTTCAATGGCGTGTTTGCTTTACCTTCATTTGGGGAAAATGGTCATGCCTTTTCTATGGACTTTGCTTCTTTAGCTAATACTGCAGTTTTACCTATTATCTTTGCTTTAGTTATGACTTCAGTATTCGATGCTACAGGTACGATCCGTGCCGTAGCTGGACAAGCTAACCTAATTGACAAAGACGGACAAATTATTAATGGTAACCGTGCTTTAACTACTGACTCTTTATCAACTGTATTTGCAAGTTTAGTAGGTACAGCTCCAGCTGCTGTATACATTGAATCAGCTTCAGGTACAGCTGCAGGTGGTAAATCAGGTTTAACCGCAGTAGTTACAGGGGTATTATTCTTAGTAATTCTCTTTTTCCAACCTTTAGCAGGTATGGTTCCTGGTTATGCGACAGCTCCAGCGTTAATGTATGTAGGTCTTTTAATGCTTTCTAATGTAAGAAAACTAGACTTCAATGACTTTGTTGGTGCTATGGCTGGTTTAGTAACAGCGGTATTTATTATTCTTGCAGCTAACATAGTTACAGGTATTATGATCGGCTTTGCTACCTTAGTAATCGGTCGTATTGTAGCTAAAGAATTTAATAAACTAAATATAGGTACTGTAATCATAGCGGTAATCTTAGTTGCCTTCTATGCTTCGGGTCTAGCTATCTAATCTAGATTAAGCAACAAAAGCTCTTCAGATGAAGAGCTTTTTTCGATTTTAATAAGAATTTGCCTAGAGTTTAGGGTATAATATACCTTGATTTCTGGCTTTTCTTCTCGACATATTTCATTACTTTTAAGAGGTTTTATAATGGTTAAGGTTAGATTTTCTCACCTTCAATCTCTCGACCCAAAAAATCTTAATTCTTGGTTAGATAATCTCCATAATCAAAAATTCAAGGAGCGTCTCAATCAGCTCTATGATTACTATTGCCAGAACCTCATTGACAACCAAAATCTTCGTGATGAGGTTAAACTAACCATCTTTAGTAATAGTTGCGAGTTAGTTGAAATTCTTGATAGTTTAAATCTTGATGATGAAACACTTTTAGCAGCATTTATCTTTCCTCTCATTGCCAATGGGCAAATTGAATTAAAAGAACTCGCTGATAAAATTACTCCTTTAATGTACCGCATATTAAAAGGTACATTAAATATGTCTCAAATCGACATCATTAACTTTAATTCAGGTAAAAACGACCAAATTAACAGTATTCGTCATCTGCTCTTAACCATGGCCGATGACTATCGCTCGATTATTATTAAACTAGCCGAGAGAATTCTCTTTCTCAGAGCCCTTGATACTAACAAAAACATAGAGAATCAAGAAAAAGTAAAAATAGCGTCCAATATTATTGATGTCTACGGTTCTCTAGCTAACCGTCTGGGCATTGGACAATTAAAATGGGAAATTGAAGATCTATGTTTAAAAATCACTAATCCAGATGCCTACTATGCCATAGTAAAAAAACTAGGCGTACGTCGTATCGACCGCTTAAAAATGATTAGTGACTTTGAAAAAACATTAGCCCAACGCATCCGTAAAGAATGTGGTATTCAGCACTTTGAGCTTTATGGACGACCAAAACACATCTATTCGATCTATAACAAAATGCGCAAGAAAAATCTCCAGTTCGAGCAACTGTATGATCTATTTGCTGCCCGCGTTATAGTTGATACGGTATCTGAATGTTATGCCGTACTATCAATGATTCAAAGCGACTATCAAACGGTTGAATCAGAATTTACCGATTACATAGTAAACGCTAAACCTAATGGTTATCAATCAATTCATACGATTATTAGGTTAAACGAACGCTTTACGCTCGAATTACAAATACGTACCGAACAAATGCACCGTCATGCTGAAGTTGGCGTGGCTGCTCACTGGCAATATAAAGAAGGGAAAAAATCTTCGAATAAGGCTACGGACAAAATTGCTTGGTTACGTAAACTTCTTGAGTGGCAAAATGATATTAGTTCAGATCCAAAACAAGGCGAAGAGATACGTAAACAACTTTTAGATGATCGTGTTTACATTTTCACTCCACGTGGGGAAGTAAGAGACTTACCTAAAGGAGCTACGCCTCTAGATTTTGCCTACAGTATTCACACCGAGGTGGGGAATCACTGTGTGGGAGCTAAGGTAAACAATCGTATTGTAAACTTTAGCTATGAGTTACAAACTGGTGATAAAGTAGAAATTCTTACCCAAAAAGAGCCAAATATTTCTCGCGACTGGATTAACTTTGTTAAAACGCCAAGAGCTAAAAGTAAAGTAATTGCTTACTTTGCTAAACTTGATCGCGATAAATATATTAAAGAAGGTCTACAAATTATTGAAAGTGCTTGTAACCAAACCAAACAAAATCTCAAAAACATCACTCCAGTTTTATTAAAACGTTATAAGCTCGCGAAAAATTTTGAAGAGTTATGCCTCAACTTTGGTAATGGAACTCTAAAAGCAAACAATCTAATTAGCTTTTTAGAAAACTATAATCCTGCTGGTACTGATTTTAGTAAAGCCAAAGAAGTTGATGAAATTCTTCATGAACGTTTAAACGAAATTAATGATAAACCTGAACAACCACAAAATAATAAAGGTAAACAAAACCAAATTATTATTGAAGGAACTTCAAGTGTAATGTATCAACTAGCACGTTGTTGTCAACCTATACCAGGTGACCAAATTATTGGTTATATAACTAAAGGTCGTGGTGTATCGGTACACCGTGCAGACTGTTTACACGTTCACCACTTAATGCAAGCAAATCCAGGACGTATAGTCCAATGTAGTTGGAACCGAAATTACAAGGCTAATAGCCAGGCTGTACGAGCAAGACTTCAAGTTATAGGTCTTGATCGCGTTGGTATGCTAAGAGATATTTCTGCGGTTCTCAGCTCATTTAAAGCAACTATTGTTAGCTTTAACTCTGCCCTCAACCAAAAAACCATGTTATCCACCATGCGTTTTGAAGTAGATTTTAAAGATGTAGATACTATGAATAAAGTTCTTATTTCTATTTCTAAAATCTCGGGCGTAGTACAAGCTATCCGGACATAAAAGCAAGAGTTCATGCTCTTGCTTTTTTTTGTGTTAATAGTTCTCAACACCTCGAACATGAGCCATTATTTAACATTTTTTTCTCTGATCTCTAATGCAGATTGAGTTAGATCTGAGTATAATATTAGGCGAAGATAATTACCCTTACTAAGGAATAAATATGACAGTTCGTTCACAAAATGTTTTAGATAATCCAAATCATAACACCGTTTTTATGGTATGGAACTTTAAAGAAGGTGCCGAAGTAAAAGAGGCATTTTCTCGTCTTTGCTCATTAGTAATCAACTTAAACAATACCGCTGACACGCGTTTTCCTGACGCTAAAGCAAGTGTTACTTTAGGAATTAGTGCCGAGGCATGGGAATTACTTGATTTACCTAAACCTCTTCCTAAAGAACTAACTACGTTTCGTGCAATTAAAGGCGAAAAACACGTAGCTCCTTCAACTCGTGGTGACTTACATTTACATATTCGTAGTAATGAACACAGCTATTGTGTTGACGCAGCTGCTAATGTTACAGATCTTTTACAAGATGTAGCTGATTGTGTTGAAGAAGTACATGGCTTCCGTTACTGGGATGGTCGTAGTATTATTGGCTTTGTTGATGGTACCGAAAATCCTCGTGGTGAAGAAAGAGTTAAATATGGTTTAGTAGGTGAAGAAGATCCTGAATACCAAGGCGGAAGTTACCTCTTTGTACAAAAATATATTCACGATATGAAAGCATGGCGTGCTCTTCCTGTAAGCGAACAAGAAAAAGTTATAGGTCGTAGCAAAGCTGATGATATTGAAATGGATGGTGATACTAAACCTGCTAACTCTCATACAGCTTTAGCAAATATTGGTGAAGACAAGGCTATTCGTGATAATATGCCATTTGGTAATGTAGGCTCCAATGAAATGGGAACTTACTTTATTTCCTACTCTAACTCATTTAATACAGTACGTCGTATGTTAACTAATATGTTTATTGGTAAACCAAAAGGTAACTACGATCGTCTTTTAGACTTTAGTACCGCAAAAACAGGAACCCTATTCTTTGTTCCTAGTTTAGATATGCTCGGCGACTTTGCGGGCTAAAACAAAAAAAAGCAAGAGAATTTACCTCTTGCTTTTTTTATTTGTCTTGTTTTTGTTCACTTGCCTGTGTTTGGACTTGCGGTTCGCTTGCCTGTGTTTGGGCTTGCTGTTCGCTTGCCTGTGTTTGGGCTTGCTGTTCACTTGCCTGTGTTTGAGCCTGCTGTTCTTGCGGTTGTGCAACACTTGGCTTTAAAGTAAGAATTAAAATTCCCGTTATCATTAGTCCTAAGCCAAAAATTTCCCGCCAAGAGAGTTTTTCTCCTAGGAAAATAAACGCAAATACGGCAACAAAAACTACCGAAAGCTTATCTAAAGAAGCTACATGAGCTGCTGTTCCTTCTTGTAATGCTTTAAAGTAAAAAAGCCAAGACAAGCCTGTCGAAGCTGCCGATAAAAAGAGAAATATCCATTGTTTAATACTTACGCCACTTAAGCTCTCCCACTTGCCGAGGTAACTTACCCAAGCAGCAGTTATGGCAACAATAAAGCAAGTACGAATAAAAGTAGCTAAATCACTATTAATTCCCACTAAACCTACTTTAGCAAAAATTGCCGTACAGGCTGCAAAAATGGCTGCCAGCAGAGCATACACTATCCAACTCATAATTATCTCAGGTTAGCTATAATTGTTTGGCATTATAACATAAAAAATGCACCCCAGAGTTTTCTCTAGGGTGTTCAAGGTTAGGCACGATATTTACGCCATTGTTCTTCTAAGTAAGCTAAGGTTAATTTTGCTGTATTCTCGACTACAGCTATATCCTGCCCTAAATCAGATGCTTTACCTACGCCAATAGGGAGAGCATGACAAGCTTTAATAGCTTGAATGCCCGCTGGAGCATCTTCGATCCCGATGCATTGTTCAGGCTCTAAACCTAGATTTTTTGCAGCTAGTTCAAAAATTGCTGGATCTGGTTTAGAAGGCACTTGATCTGCACGGGCAATAGTATCAAAGTAAGCACTTAACTCCATGCGCTCGATTAAAGCTGGAGCATTAATACTTGCCGAAGCTAAGCCTACTTTAATTCCTGCTTGTTTTAACTCTTGTAACAGAGATAAAATGCCTGGATATACATCAGCTGGGGTCACTTTAGCAATCATTTTTACGTATTGCTCATTTTTTTGGGCTGCTAGATTGGCAATTTGCTCCTCGCTATAGGCATTTTCTTTGCCGCCATAAGCCAGAATACGTTTTAATGAATCTAAACGTGACACTCCTTTTAGTTGCTCATTAAATTCTCGATCGATAGTAATACCAATTGAAGCTGCTAGCTCTTTCCAAGCTAAATAATGATATTCAGCAGTATCGGTAATTACTCCATCTAAATCAAAAAGCACCCCTTTAAACATTAGCCACTCCTAGATTTACTTGATAAGTATCTTTTAAATTTACTTCTTTACCATATAATTCTAGCGTTAATGGCTCACCTGCCAGTAGGGCTAAAGTAACAAATTCTTTATCTACGCTAACTTTAACTAAACGACCACGATAGTTAATATGGAAAGCATAACCATCCCAAATGCTTGGTACTAAAGGAGCAAAACTTAATTTATTGTTCCAAGTTTTCATTTGGGCAAAGCCTTGCACTATCGCTAACCAAGAACCTGACATTGAAGTGATATGTAAGCCATCTTCGGTGTCATTGTTGTAGTTATCTAAGTCTAAACGAGATGTACGTAAGTACATTTCTACTGCTTTTTCTTCTTTGCCTAATTCAGCAGCTAATACCGAGTGAATGCACGAAGATAAAGAAGACTCATGCACAGTCATAGGCTCATAGAAGTCGTAGTTTTTGCGTTTAGTTTCTAAATCAAACTGATCACCAAAGAAGTAAATCCCTTGTAATACGTCTGCTTGTTTAATAAATGGCGAACGTAAGATTTTATCCCAAGACCATTTTTGGTTCAGTGGTAAATCTTGTACTGGATCTAGGCTAGATACAGGACGTAAGTCTTTGTCTAAGAAACCATCATGTTGCACAAATACATCTAACTCAGCATCATATGGGAAGTACATGTTTTCCACAATTTCATGCCATTTAGCTAGTTCTTCTTCGCTAACTCCTAAGTCTGGACGTGGGAACTGGGCTAAAGCTTGAGCTGTGTATTTTAATACCCAAGTAGCTATGCGGTTAGTGTACCAGTTGTTATTAATATTATTTTCGTACTCATTTGGACCAGTTACCCCATGGATCATATATTGCCCATGACGTGCACTAAAGTGCACACGGCTTGCCCAGAAGCGTGAAATTTCAACCAGTACTTCTAAACCTTTGCTTGCTAAATAAGAAGTATCACCTGTGTAGTTAGTATAGTTGTAAATAGCGTAAGCTATAGCTCCATTACGGTGAATTTCCTCAAAGGTAATTTCCCATTCATTGTGACATTCGATACCATTGAACGTAACCATTGGGTATAACGCCCCAGCTAGACCTTGTTCGCGAGCATTGTGTTTCGCTCCAGGTAATTGTTGATGACGGTATTTGAGAAGGTTTTTTGTAACTTCTGGCTCAGCAAGAGCAAGGTATAAAGGAACCATGTAAGCTTCGGTATCCCAGTAGGTTGCACCGCCGTATTTTTCACCTGTAAAGCCTTTTGGACCTATATTTAAACGTGAGTCTTCACCATAGTAGGTTGAGAATAATTGGAATAGGTTAAAGCGAATACCTTGTTGTGATTCAAGAGCTTTATCACCTTGACCGTTAATTTGTACATCCGCAATTTGCCAACGTCCTTCCCATTTTTTACTATGGGCAACTAATAAATTTTCAAAGCTTTCTTTTTGTACTAACTGAGATAATTTATCTGCTCCTGCTTGTAGTGCTTCAAGACTTAAGTAATCACGTGAAGTGGTTACTACTACGCGTTTTTCAAATACTTTAGCTTGAGCCCCTACGCTAGTTACAAATTCATTAACTACATAGTCTGCTGCTCTTTGGTGTTTTACGGGAGCAAAGTCACCAGCAAAGGTTTGTTCAGCATGAACAATAAATTGTTCTACGCCAAATGGATTAGGTACTGTTTGAATAGATAAAGTCGCTAAATTGTTATCTGCATAAGAATCTAAAGTCTGCCAGAATTTCTCTTCATAGTTAGAGTCTTCGTTGTGCACATCTCCGTCTAAGTAAGACTTGAATTCTACACGGTGTTCTTTACCATCTACGGCAACTACTTCCCATTTAAAGGCAGCTAGTTCTTTTACATCAAGAGAAAGAAAACGTGTTACTTCAAATTTAACGCCATGCACGGTAAAGCGACGGGCTAACACTCCGTGTTTCATATCTAGGGTTAAATTAAAGTCACTAACTTCATTTTGGGCTAGGTCAACTACTTGCCCATCCACCAGAATCTCTACACGAGCAAAGTTTAAGTTGTTAATTGCTTTACCAAAGTAGCGTGGATAACCATTTTTCCACCAACCTACACGAGTTTTATCAGGGAACCATACGCCAGCTAGGTAAGTACCTAGGTGAGTATCTCCAGAATAGGTTTCTTCAAAGTTACCACGCATCCCCATGTAACCATTACCTAAGCTAGTTAAACTTTCAACTAGTCGTTTGTGTTCCTTATCTAATGTGTTTGTTGCTAAAGACCAAGGATGAACTTCCATTGTTCTAAAAGTCATATTAAACCTCTGTTACTTTAAAACTAATTTTTACTTGCGTTTGTTGTCCTGCTCTCAGACGAATATTGCCCCACTGGGGTTGATTTAAGCTATCGGGCATAGTTTGCGGTTCCAAAGCTATGCTCGAATACTCGCCCCGATCATGAGCAGCAAAATCAGTTGGATTGGCAAAGAATACTACCAGGGCATTTTTTTGCCCAAATACTTCGAGCTTATAGTGCTCGGGTACTTCTAAAGTGGCTACTAAGCCAGGTTGTACGGCGTATACTTCATCAAAACCCTGCTTAATTTGCTCTAAGCGTTTACCTTGCTCTAAATTGTATGCTTCTAAATGGCTCGGAGCAAGAGGAATAGCGCTTGGGTCTAATGCTATATGTTGCCCCTTGATTGTTAAACAAGTATCAGGGCGAGCAAAAGTACGCCAATAAATATGTGCTGTCGGATCAAACACAGTTGCTTGCTCTAACGCTTGAGCAGTATAGGTTATCTGTAACTGATTATCTTGGCTCAGAAAATAATCTATAGTTACCTTAAGATCTCCTGGAAACTTATCTACTTGCCCTCGTAAGGTAGTAGTTAATTGCAGATGGTCAGGGGCAAGAAGCTGCCCCTCAAACCATTGCTGTGCCATACCATGCGGACCTCCGTGCAAACAATTTGCTCCTTGGTTGGCTGGCAGAGAAATTAAGTTTCCTTCTAACTCGAACTGGGCATTTTTTATCCGACCAGCTACGCGTCCTATCATCAGATTGATATTAAAAGGATTAGTGGCATAGCTGTCTAGGTCGGTGCTAACTACAAGGTTTTGTTCTGGTTGCTTTGCCAGATAAAAACCATGTACTGCCCCACCAAAATTTAAAATCTGCACCCGAGTTTTAGCTTTATTGCTTATTTCGTAGACTTGAACTTGAGGCATATATCCTCGCTTAATCTTTTCTTACGACAAATACAGATAGAGCTCCTAAGAAGAGAACTACTGCAGCTGCATAGAACATATTAACTTGACTAAAGCCTAAAGCTGGGAATAACGCAAAGCTTAATAATGAAGCTGCAATTTGTGGTAAACAAATTGAACCATTGAATAAGCCGAGGTAAGTACCCATACGTTTAGTTCCTTTTAAGGCATTAGTTACATAAGTTAATGGGTAAGTTAAGATACCAGCCCATGCAATACCGATTAAAGCAAATGAAAGGATTAAAGCGTATTTATTGGTAAATAGAGCTACAGATAATAGACCTAAAGCACCTGCAAATAAAGTAATAAAGTAACTTAAACGGTTAAATTCACGTGGAACTTTAGCGAGAATGTAAGAATAAACCACAGCTGCGATCGATTGCACCGCTGCTAATAAACCATACCAGTTACCTGCTTCTTGGTAAGCATGGGTAGAAGCATCTGTAGTATTCCATACGTTTTGCGCAATTGCCCCTGCTGAATAAGTCCACATGTATTGGAAAGCAAACCAGCAGAAAAATTGTACTAAAGTAATTGACCAGAAATTAAATGGTGCATGTTTTAATAAAGTGAACCAATCTGTTTTTTCGTCAGTTGGTTGGGTTAAATCTATGCCATGGTATCTTGCATAGGTTTCTGGGTCATATTCTTTAACTCTTAATAAAGTAATTAAACTGGTAATTAGTAAGATAGCACCACCTATGTAGAAGGCTAACTTAACCGTTAGAGGAATCGAACCTTGTTGTGCCACATTGCTAAGACCGATAAAGGCAAAGATAAACGGTAAAGCAGCAGCAATTACTGATCCTGTATTACAGAGAAAACTTTGGATCCCGTAAGCATAGCTTTTTTGTTTTTCGTTTACCATGTCCCCAACAATCATTTTGAAGGGTTGCATTGCCATGTTAGATGAAACATCTAAAAGAGCGATCATTAAACCACCAAATAATAAAGCAGCTAAAGAAGCATAACCAAAACCAAAGTCACCAGCATTTGGTAAAAGGAACATTACAATAGCAGCGATAATTGAACCATATACTAAATATGGTAAACGTCTTCCCCCTAAACGTGGTGACCAAGTACGGTCAGATAAGGTTCCCACAATCGGTTGTACTAACAAGCCTGCTAAAGGTGGAAGAATAAAGAACCAACCTAAAGAGTGAGGGTCAGCTCCTAGAGTTTGGAAAATACGACTCATTTGGGAACTTTGGAGCGTGAAGGCCATTTGTACGCCTAAAAAACCAAAGCTGAGCATCCAAATAGTATTTTTTGGTAGATCTGGTAATCTACTAGTTTGATTTTTATCAGTTTGTCCCATGATTGGATTTCCTCGGAAAGAAAAATTAACTCGGATATTAATTTTTTCGCGTTATTAAGAATACATAAATATTGTATAAACTTAAAAGCAAGAAAAAAAGAGAGCTACTTTTGCTCCTTATTTTTTGCTAAGAGAAAATTAATCCTAAAAATCATGTCCATGCTTTAAATATATGCTCATCTAACTTTTGCCTATATTTATTTTTAGTTACAACTATTTTTTAGCAATACTAAGTTTGTAGTTAGTTAATAATTAGGCAAGATTAAGCCTACTATAGCCAAGTAAAATCCCACAATTTTATTCAGGGTAAAGATTTTTGTGAAAAATCAGTTTAATTTACAAAAGTGTGAAGTAGATCACATAAATCACACACAACCAACTAAGCTTTACAAGAATTACTTTCTTAAATTTGCTTTTTTTATCCCCTTTTTTAGGGCTTTATGAGAAAAAAATTATATTTTCTTTCTTTTTAAAATTTTGTGAAAATCTTGTGAATAATTGCAAACTTAAAATAATTACAAATTCTTATTTTTCATCACCTTAAATAAATACTCAATTTGATAAGTAACCTTATTGATAGAGGTTAGGCTAAATTTAACAAAAATGAGCAAAAAAATGAGACTACCCGAAAGTAGTCTCTAGTCAATTAAAAATAGAGGTTAACAAAGAGTAAGCTTAAAGCTAAGCTAAAGCCCATACTTAATAAACCTGGAAGCATAAAACTATGGTTGAAAATGTATTTACCAATTTTTGTTGTGCCTGTAATATCAAAATCACAAGCAGCAATAATTGGACCATAGTTAGGAACAAAGAAGTAACCGTTTACGGCAACAAAGGTTCCGATAAGAATTTCTGGTGGTAAACCTATACTAATGCCAATTGGGAAAAGTACAGTTACCGTAGCAGCCTGACTATTTACTAAAACTGATAAAGCAAATAAAGCTAAAGCAAAAGTCCATGGTGCAGCTTCTACTAAAGAAGATACTACTTCTTTAACTTCAGTAATGTGAGCTGCCATTAAAGTATCACCTAACCAAGCAATACCAAAAATAGCAATTACCGCACGCATCCCTGCATGGAATACCGAACCACGCGAAATTAAATTATGGTCTGGTTTACAGAAAAGAATAATTAACGCCCCTGCACTTAACATTACAATTTCAATGGCATTAACCATACTTAAGGTAGTATCGTTAATTGTTGGACGTAAACTTGGGAAAGCCCCTAGAGCTACCACAACTAGAGCCGCAAATAAGAAAATAAATACTGAGCCTTTTGCGTACCAAGAGTCAACAGCTGGTTGATTACTATCTTCGCTTTTAGCATCAGTTAGCTCTAGGTTATACTCAGGATCTTTTAATCTTGCTAAATAAACAGGATCTTCGTTAAGTTCTTTACCTAGCTTATTAACAATAATGCAGGCAATAAAAAGACCTATTACAGTAGCTGGAATAGTTATCTTTAAAATATCAATTAAAGATACATGCTGATCTGAAAGATATCTTAATGCCGTTAATACCGCAGCGGCAATTGGACTCGCAACTATTGCAAATTGCGAAGCAATTACTGCCATAGATAAAGGACGCTCTGGACGTATGCCATTTTTACGACTTACTTCAGCAATTACTGGAAGCACAGAATAAGCAACGTGCCCTGTACCAGCAAAGAAAGTAAACATATAGGTTACACCAGGAGCAATAAAAGTAATGTATTTTGGATGACGACGAATTAAACGGGTAGCAATTTTTACCATGTAGTCTAAACCACCAGCTGCTTGCATGGCAGCTGCTGCTGATACTACAGATACAATCATCAGCATTACATCAATTGGAATGCTTGCTGGAGGTAAATGGAAACCAAAGGTTAAAATTAATAACCCTAGACCCCCCATTACTCCTAGGCCTATACCCCCTATACGTGCCCCAATTAAAATACAAAGGAGAACTATAGCAAAGTGCACAAAAAACATATTATCTGAACCTTAAAAAATGTACAAAGATTTTCCCATTATAAACGAAAGAAAAACATTACTCAATAACTTTTTTCATATATACTAAGGAAGAGAAAACAACAAAAAAGAGAAAAATGTTTAAGAGTTTAAAAGAAAAATACGAACAGGTATTTGATCAGCAATTAAAAATTGCCGTTACAGGCTTGAGCCGCAGCGGTAAAACAGCATTTATCACTAGTTTTATTAATCAGTTATTAACCCTTGATGGTAATAAAAGTGAGCTTCCTTTTTTTCAGGCAGCAGCCAAGGGGTGGATTACAGGAGCACAAATAGTTGCCCAAGAAGATTTAACTCTGCCAACTTTTCCCTATCGGCAAAATATTTTAGCTTTAAAGCAAGAAGAACCTACTTGGCCACAAGCAACTACGGATATAAGTATTATTCGTTTAGCAATTAAATACCAAGTACCTCGCAGTCTCTGGCGCAAAGTAAGTGAAATTAACTTTCAGGAAAGTCGCACTCTATACCTCGATATAGTGGACTACCCAGGTGAATGGTTGCTCGACTTACCGCTCCTCAAACTAGATTTTGCCCATTGGTCAGCAAGTGAACATTTTCTTGCGCACCCTATTCGGCAAAACCTAGCTCAAGCTTGGTTGGCACAGTTAGAAACTTTTGATCCTTATGCTCCAGCGAATGACGATCAACTAGCAAGTATAGCCCAAAGCTTTACCGAGTTTTTACATGCATGTAAAGCGCAAGGTTTAGAATATATTCAACCAGGACGCTTTGTTCTACCTGGTGCCTATGCTAATGCCCCGATTTTACAATTTTTTCCTTTAGTTAATGTTCCTATAGAGCAATGGGAGCAACTATTGCAACATGCTAAACATCACCCAACTTCAGGCATAGGGGTATTAGTACAAAGATATAATACCTATGTGCAAACTTTTGTTACAGGTTTTTATAAGCAACACTTTGCTCGTTTTGATCGACAAATTATTCTGGTAGATTGTTTAACGCCTCTCAATCACTCAGCTCTGGCATTTAATGAAACGCAACTAGCTCTCGAACAAATTTTCCAGCACTTTCAATATGGGAAGCGCAATCTTTGGCACCGCCTCTTTGCACCCCAAATTGATAAATTAGTTTTTGGGGCAAGTAAAATGGATCACATTACTAGTGATCAAGTGGCAAACCTAAAAAGTTTACTTGAGCAATTAGCCCAAAATAATAATCGTCAAGCGATCTATCAAAACATAGATACAGCCTTTATTCCTCTGGCAGCTATTAGAGCTACCGAACAACTCGAACTGGAAAAAGAGGGCAAACTCTATAAAGTTCTCAAGGGCAAAAGTAAAGAGAGCCAACAAACGCAACTTATTTACCCTGGAGAAGTTCCAGCCCATTTACCAGCTCCTAGCTTTTGGCAAAATCACCAGTTTGACTTTGCTGAGTTTGCTCCTTTACCTCTTACCCCGCAAGGAAAAATTCGCTCTCTAGGAATGGATCAAATGTTCGAAGTTATTTTAGGAGATAAATTAAAATAAACCATGCAAGAGAAAAAAGTTTTTACACAAGAAAATGAGGCAAAAGCTGAGCCCGAGTTTGCAAGGCGCCAGGATTTTAATCTCAAAGATCTAGAGCAAGCCCAAGAATCACAAGCAGAGTATACCCAAGAAACTAACCTTCTTAAAGCTAGCCCCGAGAGCCAAGCTAATCTTAACCCAGGTAAGTTTTTTACTTGGAGCCTACGCATTTTAAGCCTGTTTGTTTTAGCCCTGGGCTTAAATACTCTCTATCAACTAGGAGGAGCAATTTATGCTCTCTGGCAATTGTTTACTGGCGGACTTCTGGGCTTAGGGCTTTTAGTTAGTCACTTAAGTGCTCTAGCAGTGCAGTTAGGTTTACTAGGCATTTTTATTGCCCTAGCTCTTGTGCTTCGTCGCGAGTATACAAGTATAAAAAACTTACAAGAGCACGAACAAAAACAACTGCAAGCAGGAATAGTTTTAAGTGCCTATGCCAAGGTGGAAGATAAAAACTCAGGTAAAGCTAGTTTAACGCATCACCAAGGGCAAGTTTACTTTACTAATGCCGAACAAGCAATTCTCTGGTGTTATGAGCAAATTGGACAAATGCAAATAAATCCTAAGCACCCAGCAATAAAAGAATGGGAAAAAGCCGTACACAGCTATATGTCACCAGGGCAAGTGTTACAACTCTTTTCCTTTTATGTTCTTGAACCTTTTGATAAGCAAGTTCTCCAACTGGTGCACAAACGAGCAGCTACTGATGCTTTAGTTATAGCCTTCTCGCATTTTGCTCTCCTAGATATGCTCTTTATTGCTTGGCGTAACCTCAAGCTCATGCACGAAATTAGTGAACTCTATGGCGTTAAACTAGGCTATTATGCAAGACTAAAACTCTTTAAGCACCTAGTTGTCAATGTCTTTGTTGCTGGAGCTACCGAGGCAGTAGATTTAAGTGACTATGTTTCTTCGAATCTTCTTGCCAAACTCTCGACCCGTGCGGCTCAGGGCTTGAGTCTGGGTTTACTTTCTACGCGCTTGGGCATAAAATGTATGGAGTTTGCTCGTCCTTTACCTTTTGGGCAAAAAAATCGTCCTAATGTTCTGCAACTGGGCAAGTCTCTAAGTCAGCAAATTTTACAAAGCTTCAAGGAAAAAGAATAGACTTGGGGTATAATATAAAAGTTACTTAACTACAAGGATTTTATATGTCTCTCGTACAACTTTATACTAAACACGCTTCTCGTTTAGTAGACTACTATAAAGATTATTTAACTAAAAATAATAAATCTGCGGTGTGGTTACACTATGGTGATCATGTTCTCTATTTTGATGATGACCAAGAAGTACCTTTCCGTGCAAATCCTTATGCCGTACATTTAATTAATGAGCCTAAAGCTGTAGGTTCATATATTCGTGTAAGTAAAGAAGGTAGTGTTACTTTATATAACTTTATCGATGACGGTTTCTGGAATGTACCTACAACCTTAGATTTTTCTTTCTTTAAGTCTTCTGGTTTAGTTGAAGTTGTAGATTTTTATGACTTTAGTAAAGAATTAGAAGCTACTTTAAGTCAAGAAGCAAAAACTGCGGTAATTATTGGTCCAAACCAAGATAAATACCGTGAACTAGGCTTTGATGCTAAAGATATTAATGAAAAAGAATTAATTCTTGATTTACAAGACTTACGCTTACAAAAAACTGAGTATGAATACGAAATGTTATGTCAAGCGCAATATCTAGCAATTAAAGCTCACCGTACCATTAAAACTGCCGTACACTCAACCAAATTATCAGAGAACCAATTATTAGGGGTGTATCTGCAAAATGCTGAACTCCCTTATGATGCTCAAGGTTATGCAAGTATTCTTGCCTTCAATGAAAATGCGGCTATTTTACACTACAATAAACTAGATTTTGAAGCACCTGCTGAACGTCGTTCTTTCTTAATTGACGCAGGGGCAGTTTATAAAGGTTACCAAGCAGATATTTCTCGTACCTATTGCTTAGATGACAATACTTTATTCTCAGATTTAATTCTAGGCGTAGGTAACATTAAAGATGAAATTATTGGCAATATGCGTCCAGGAGTTTCTACGGCAACCCTACAAGAATTAATGATGCGTAAAACCGCAGAATTATTAATTGATGCGCAAATTTTACAAAACATCGACGTAGATCAAGCTTATGATCTAAAAATTCCGCACCGTTTTGTTCCACACGGCTTTGGTCACTCTTTAGGTATTAATACCCATGATGTACGTGGTCGTTTAAAAACTCCACAAGTGCCAGGCTTAAGAGCTACCCATATTCTTGAAGTAGGTAATGTATGGACAATTGAACCTGGTCTGTACTTTATTGACCAATTAATTACCGAACTCAATAACGACAGTAATATAGCTCCACATTTAAATAATGAGTTAATCGAGCAATTACGTCCATATGGCGGTATCCGTGTAGAAGACAATGTAATGTTACAAGAAGAACAACTTATTAACTTTACCGGTGACCTAGATAATCTTTAAGGGAAAAAAGTAGCGAGAACTAACTCGCTACTTTACTAATTCTTTATGAAAAAAGTTTTATTTCTTTCTGGCACCAGAGAAGGGCACACGGCAAAAATTAATGCTTTTATTGCCCAAGAGTTACAAAAAAAGCAGGCCATTGCTGTTGAGAGCTATACTTTAGAGCAGGCTTTAGAACAAAAAGTTGATCTAGCCTCTTTTAATGCTATAGTAATTGGGGCTTCTATTCACTATGGTCACTTTCCTAAAGCCTTAAATACTTTAGTGCAAGCTAATCTGCAAACTCTGGCACAAGTGCCAAGTTTTTTCTTTGGCGTAAACCTTACGGCTCGTAAACCAGAAAAGCGTCAAGTAGAAACTAATGTCTATGTACGTAAGTTTTTGCAAAACACCCCTTGGCAACCTCAAGCGGTAGGTGTCTTTGCTGGAGCTTTAAATTATAGCCAATTAAACTTTTTTGACCGTAATATGATCCGCTTTATTATGTGGCTCACTGGCGGAGATACAGATCCTCAAACCAATAAAGTCTATACCAACTGGGAAGACGTAGAGGCATTTGCCCAAACAATTTTCAACTCGACTATTTTATAAAAAATAGGACTTTTCAACTTAAGGGAAATTAAATTATGTCAACTGAAGTAAAAGAAAGCGAAATTTTAACTTTACCACCTGAGTTACAACAACAATTAGCTGAAATTCGTCGTGGTACCGAAGCTATCTATTCTGAACAAGACTTAATTAAAAAATTATTAGAAAAACGCCCTCTAATTGTAAAATTAGGTGCTGACCCTACAGCTCCAGATATTCACTTAGGTCACACAGTTGTTTTAAATAAACTGCGTACTTTACAAAACTTTGGTCACCAGGTTCACTTTTTAATTGGTGATTTTACCGCAACTGTAGGTGATCCATCAGGTCGTTCAAATACACGTCCACCATTAACACGTGAACAAGTTTTAGAAAACGCTAAGAGCTATAAAGAACAAATTTTCAAAATCCTTGATCCAAACAAAACAACTATAGTTTTTAACTCTGATTGGTTAGGTGAACTAGGTACTAACGGCGTATTACGTTTAGCTTCACAATCAACTGTAGCTCGTATGCTTGAGCGTGATGACTTTAATAAACGTTACAACAGCAATCAACCTATTGCTATTCACGAATTTTTATACCCATTATTCCAAGGTTACGATTCAGTAGCTATGAAAGCTGATATTGAGTTAGGTGGTACTGACCAAACATTTAACCTCTTAATGGGTCGTGAATTACAAAAAGCTTATGGTCAAGCACAACAAGTATGTATTACTCTTCCTCTTCTTGTAGGTCTTGATGGGGAAAAGAAAATGTCTAAATCTTTAGGCAACTACATCGGCGTTACTGATCCAGCAAACGAAATGTATGGTAAAGTAATGGCTATTTCAGATGAGCTAATGTGGGATTGGTACACTTTACTTTCTTACAAATCTCTAGAAGAAATCGAGCAAATCAAAGAAAAAGTAGCTAATGGTATGAACCCACGTGATGCTAAAGTAGAATTAGCTTTAGAAATTACTGCTCGTTTCCACGATCAAGCTCAAGCTCTAGCAGCTAAAGAAGAGTTCACTAACCGTTTTGCTAAAGGTCAATTACCAAGCGATTTAGAAGAATTAACTTTAGAAATTCCTGAAGGTCAAGCTGACTACCCATTAGCAAATATCTTAAAAGATGCAGGTATGGTGGCTTCTACTTCTGAAGCTTACCGTAATATCGAAGGTAATGGGGTATCTATTGACGGTGAAAAAGTAACAGATAAAAAACACCGCGTAGCTGCAGGAACAACTGCGGTTTACCAAGTTGGTAAACGTAAATTCAAACGCATTACTTTAAAATAGTGAATAAACAAAAGCGAATTGAAATTCTCGAAAGGTTTGCTTTAGCCAATCCTAATCCAACAACCGAGTTAAACTTTTCTAATAATTTTGAGTTGCTCATTGCCGTATTACTTTCGGCACAGGCAACCGATGCCTCTGTGAATAAGGCTACGGCTCCTCTTTTCAAAGTAGCGAATAATCCGCAAGCTATGTATGAATTAGGCGAGGAAAAAGTAAGTGAATATATAAAAACGCTTAACTTTTTTCGTACCAAAGCGAAAAATGTAATTAAAACCAGTTATATTTTAGCGAGCCAATATCAAGGGCAGGTTCCTGATGATCAACAAATATTAGAATCTTTACCAGGCGTTGGCCATAAAACGGCAAATGTAGTAAGAAATACGGCATTTGGACATCCAACTGTAGCTGTGGATACTCATATTTTTCGGGTTTGTAATCGCACTAACTTTGCTCCAGGCAAGGATGTAGTTGCAGTCGAAGAAAAACTTTTACGGGTTGTACCGAAAAAGTATCTCTATAATGTCCACCATTGGTTAATTCTCCATGGACGTTATATTTGTCAAGCCCGAAAACCACAATGCCAAACTTGTCCTATAGCCGACCTTTGTGAATTCAAAGAAAAAGATAAGTATTTGTATGGCAAGTAAAAAATCTAATTCAGCTTCAATAGCGCAGAATCGCCGTGCTCGTTTTGAGTATTTTATTGAAGAAACTTTTGAAGCTGGACTGTCTTTACAAGGCTGGGAAGTAAAATCTCTACGCCAAGGTAAAACAAATATTGCCGACTCTTATGTTACCTTTAAAAATGGGGAAGCCTATTTACTAGGTTCGTTAATTCAACCTTTAAACCAAGCTTCCACGCACGTTCTTTGTGATCCTTCTCGAACTCGTAAACTACTTTTACACCGTAAAGAAATAGATAATCTTTTTGGTAAAGTAAGTCGTTCGGGCTACACTGTAGTTTGTCTAGAGCTATACTGGCAACGTTCTTACGTTAAAGCTCGTTTAGGTCTAGCCAAAGGGAAAAAACAACACGATAAACGTGAAACAGTTAAAGACAGAGAATGGCAAATTCAAAAAGCGCGAATTCTCAAAAATTCTAATTTGCGTTAAAAAAAATGACCAGAGAACTAAAATCTCTGGTCTTTTTTTCTAGATACGACAAGAGGAGGTCAAATGACCTCCTCTCTTAGGGTAAAATCCTAATTATACACGTTTAAAGTCTAAGTGTAATAATTTTGGTTTGAAAGCGTGACGTTGAATCGCTTGTACTTTTACTTTCTCTTCTTTACCGTCAACAACGATAGTTAAAACTTCAGCATAGAATTCTGCTTTAGCTTGTGCGTTGTTTACTTTATCGTGATCTAAAACGATCGCTACTGGTTCTGCATTACCACCGTAGATAATTGCAGGGATTTTACCCTCGTGACGAAGGCGGCGGCTCACACCTTTACCATTCGTTTCTTTTAATGAAGCTTCAAATGTAAATGACATTTTAAATTCCTTTATAATAAATAAAATAAAAATGCTGTCAAGAGGTGACCCAAGCTTGACACAGGAAAGTATTATAGCAAACTTAAGCCTTGGTGTAAAGAGTAAAATCAAGTATAATAGAGAAAAAACTAATCTAAGATCCATTTTTTCCTATGACCTTACCAGTAATAACTCTTATGGGAGCAACTGCCTCGGGAAAAACACGTTTGGCTATGGCTCTGTATAAAAAAAATCCTGCAAGATACGATCTAATTAATGTTGACTCAGCGTTAATTTATCGAGATATGACCATAGGTACTGCCAAACCTAGCCCCGAAGAACTTGCCCAAGCTCCCCATGCTTTAGTAGATATTCTAGATCCAGCCCAAGCATATAGTGTTGGACAATTCCAAAAAGATGTAGATGCCCTAATAAAAAAATCTCACGCTCAAGGAAAAATCCCTGTTCTTGTGGGGGGAACTATGATGTATTATCGTAGTCTTTTAGGGCAAATCGATGAACTCCCTTCTTCAACGCCAGAATCGCGAGCTTGGATCAAAGAGCTCTTTGCTACTAAAGGGGCACAAGAATGTCACCAGATGCTCGAACAAATAGATCCAGCTGCTTTTAAGCGTTTACATCCCAATGATACTCAGCGCGTAGGGCGAGTGCTCGAATTATATTACCTCACGGGCAAATCCATGAGTGAAATTTCGAATAATAATTCTGAAGAAAATAAACATTTATCTCCTTTAGAAAAAGAGCTAAGAATGCGTCGCATCAATAAAAAGCTGTTCAATACTCCGCATTATAACCTCGAAGATTATTATACAGACTTTGCTCAACTTACCCCTGAATTATGTCTGGCTCCACAAAATGAAGCAGGCTTATACCTCTATCATGATGTAAAAGGCAAAACCTTGACGAGCCAATATAATCTCTTGCAGTTTGCTATGTACAACCAAGATCGAGCTCAACTGCATGCCGATATTAATAATCGCCTCGAGCAAATGCACGAACAAGGAATCCTTGCTGAAGTAGAAAAGCTCTATCAACGTGGCGATCTAAATCGAGATATGCCAAGTGTACGTTGTGTAGGCTATCGTCAACTTTGGGATTACTTTGAAGGACAAGTTGATCTGGAGCAAGCTTTTGCCAATATAGCTGCCGCTACGCGTCAACTTGCCAAACGGCAAATTACTTGGTTACGTTCTTGGCCTTTACCTTTTACGCAAATTCCAACGAATATTCCTGTTGCCCAACAAATTGCAATTATAGAAAAAGTATTAGACTTTGCTCTTGAGAAAAACTATGAAAAAAACAATTGTAATAGCCACTAGCAATCGTGGTAAACTCCATGAATTTGATGATCTTTTTGCTCATGCAAACTTAGGAGAAAATCTCGAGTTAAAAATCCTTGCCGATTATCCTGACTTTGTTTCTCCAGTCGAAGATGCTCCTTCGTTTATTGGCAATGCTCTAATTAAAGCTTACCATGCAGCTAAAGTAACAGGTTTACCCGCTCTTGCTGATGACTCAGGCTTATGTGTCGATGCCTTAAATTCAGCTCCAGGGATTTACTCCTCACGTTATGCCCAAATGCACAACTTTAATCACGAGCATCTAGATAAAGAAAAACAAAACTACTCTTGTCTGCTCGAGCAAATGGAGGCTATTCCTGAACAACAACGTCAAGCTCACTTTTATTGTTGCTTGGTGCTCGTACGCTTTCCTGACGACCCAGAACCTTTAGTGGCTGTAGGTAAATGTCACGGGGAAATTATGCGTGCTCCTCTTGGCGAACACGGGCATGGCTATGATCCGGTATTTTATAGCTATGACTTAGAAAAAAGTTTTGCCCAAGCAACTTTAAGCGAAAAAAATACCGTTTCTCACCGTACTCTTGCTTTTAATGATCTTCTAACTCGAGGTTTAAAAGACTTTTTAGCTTAATTAGGTTATAATAAACTTACTTGTTTTAATTGAGGTTTATTACTATGTCTAATGAGAAAAAAATCAAACCTTTTGAGCCAGTAACTCAAGCTTTTCCTGAAGAAAGCCTTCTTGAAGAAGCTTTTAAACAGTCAAGCTGGGAAGGTGATGATCGCATTGCTCAAGAGTTAGAAAAAGAAAAGTCTGAAGACAAATAACCTATGCAGGTATAGAGATTTAATCTCTATACCTTCTTCTTTTTTTAAGGACACCTATGCCTGCGAAGAAAAAACATAAAAAGCTCGTTGCCTGTATTTTATTAGCTCTGGTAGTTGTAGTAGCTTGTCTGTTATATATTAATCGCCATATTTTTAGCCAGATGCAAACTACTCTTGCTCAAAGACAAGCTAAAATTCAAGAGCAAAGAGCTTTTGTTACTAAGTTAATTAGCTTAAATCAAGCTTATATTCCTCTAGCACAAGGCGAGAAAAACAACTATTGCTATATAATTGCACCTTTAGATAATAACCTCACTCTGTTAAACGATTACTTTAGGGCTGGAGCTAATACGCAAAAAAATCTCTGTGGTCAAGTTTACTATATTCCTGTAGCTGACCAAACGGCAAGCAATTATCCTAAAATAGCTTATATTTTTAATCAACTTCCGCAAGAGCGTCAAGGCTTGCTAAAACATTGGCAAGAGCTTCCTAATGGAGAAAATCAAGCTTTGGTAACCCTAGCTCAATGGCAAAAGGATTTTGCTCTGAGCTCTTATGAGTTTCCTATTTTTATTAAATACCAAGTAGACAACCAAGCTAGTTCTTGGTATGACGGACAAAGAGCGCAACGCGAAATTCTACAATTTAAACCATAAAAAAGAGATGTAGCCTTTTGACTACATCTCTTTTTTTGTTCCTATAGGTCATCATCTTCAAAATCTAGATCTTCCACGTTTACTTTAGAGTCGATTTGACCTACTAAGTAAGATGAAATTTCTGTTTCTTGAGGCGCAACTTGTACGTTTTCTGATGATAACCAGTTATTCATCCAAGGAATAGGATTAGAGCGTTTCGGGAATGGAATAGGTAGGTTAACCGCTTCCATACGAATATTAGTAATGTACTCTACGTATTCTTGCAGAATTTGTTTATTTAGACCAAGCATAGAACCATCTTTAAAGAGGTATTCTGCCCACTCTTTTTCTTGGTTTGCAGCTGCTAAGAATAACTCGTAAGCTTCTTGATTTGCTTCACGAGCAATCTCTGCCATTTCAGGGTCACCATCACCTTGTTGCATTAAGTTAATAATGTGTTGGGTACCTGTTAAGTGTAATGCCTCATCACGAGCAATTAGTTTAATAATTTTAGCATTACCTTCCATGCGTTTTTGTTCTGCAAAAGCAAATGAACACGCAAATGAAACGTAAAAACGAATCGCTTCTAAAGCATTAACTGAGTGGAGGCAAAGATATAATTCTTTTTTCAGTTTGCGTAGAGTAACTTCTACCCTTTCTCCGTCTACTTCGTATTCACCTTCACCGTAAATAGTCCATAGCATGGTATCACGAATTAAATCATCGTAATACTTAGAAATATCACGTGCACGTTTAACAATTTCAGTATTGGTAACTATGTCGTCAAACACTTCACCTGGATCATTAACAATATTACGAATAATATGCGTGTATGAACGTGAGTGGATAGTTTCTGAGAAAGTCCAAGTTTCAATCCAAGTTTCTAACTCAGGAATAGATACTAAAGGAAGTAAAGCCACGTTAGGTGAACGACCTTGAATAGAATCTAATAGAGTTTGGTATTTTAAGTTGGAAATGAAAATGTGTTTTTCATGCTCAGGAAGTTGACTATAGTCAATACGATCACGCGTTACATCAACTTCTTCTGGACGCCAGAAGAAAGATAATTGTTTTTCGATTAACTTTTCAAAGATAGGATATCTTTGTTGGTCATAACGAGCAACGTTAACATTTTGACCAAAGAACATAGGCTCTTTTAATTGGTCGTTTTTATTTTGCGAGAAAGTGGTATACGCCATAACTTAAAATCCTTTTAAAAAGATTATTAGAGTGAATATTTGCAAATTAAATCTGCAAACTTAGATTTTACATGCACCGCCTGCACAATCATCATCAGTACGATCTGATGCACCATCATTTGTATTATGATAGTAAAGAGTTTTAATACCAAGCTTGTGGCAAAGTAATAAATCTTTTAAGAGTTGTTGCATAGGTACTTTATTACCAGGGAACTTCGCTGGATCATAGTTAGTATTAGCCGAAATTGATTGATCGACAAATTTTTGCATAATACCAACTAATTCTAAATAACCTCTGTTATCTGGCCATGTCCATAGTAATTCATAGTTTTGACGGTATTTAAGGATTTCAGGCACAACTTGGCGTAAAATACCATCTTTTGATTGTTTAATGGTTACAAAGCCACGAGGAGGTTCAATACCATTAGTTGCATTCGAGATTTGTGAAGAAGTCTCAGAAGGCATTAAAGAAGTTAATGTAGAGTTACGTAAACCCCAACGAGCAATATTAGTACGTAATTCTTCCCAATTGAGTTCTAATTCAGTTTCCGATACTTTATCGAGGTTTTTGCTATAGTGGTCAATTGGTAATAAGCCTTGAGCATAGTTAGTATCACCAAAGTACTCACATGCTCCTCTTTCTTGCGCTAAACGGTTAGAAGCTTTTAAGCAGTAGTACTGAATAGCTTCGAATGTACGGTGCGTTAGATCTTTTGCTGAACCGTCAGTGTATTTAACGCCATTTTTTGCAAGGTAGTAAGCATAGTTAATAACACCTATACCTAAAGAACGACGACGTTTTGTTGAAATTTCTGCTGCTTTAATTGGATAGTTTTGGTAATCCATTAAAGAATCTAAAGCACGTACAATTAAATCCGCTAGTTCTTCAAGTTCGTTAAGATCTTCAATAGCTCCTAGGTTAAAGGCAGAAAGAGTACATAAAGCAATTTCACCTTCTTCATCGAAAATGTGGTTTAGAGGTTTAGTTGGTAACGTAATCTCTAAACATAGGTTAGATTGACGAATAGGTGCTTTTTTCGGATTAAATGCTGAGTGAGTATTGGTATTATCCACATTATGGATATAAATACGACCTGTTGAAGCACGTTCTTGCATTAAAGATGAGAAAAGCTCAACTGCAGGAACTTTTACTTTATTAATGCTTGGATCTTGTTCATATTTTTCATATAAACGTGCAAACTCATCTTGATCCTCGAAGAAAGCATCATATAGTCCAGGAACTTCAGAAGGACTGAATAAAGTAATTACGCCCTCTTTAGTTTTGAGACGGTTATAGAGGAAACCATTAATTTGTACCCCGTAGTCTAATTGACGTACACGGTTATCTTCAACCCCACGGTTGTTTTTTAATACTAATAACTCACGTGCTTCACGGTGCCATAAAGGATAGAATACAGTAGCAGCCCCACCACGTACGCCACCTTGTGAACAAGATTTAACCGCTGCTTGGAATAATTTATAGAAAGGAATTACCCCAGTGTGGTAAGCTTCACCGCCACGGATTTTTGAACCTATAGCACGGATACGACCTGCATTGATACCTATACCTGCACGTTGCGAAACATATTTAACAATTGCAGAAGATGTAGCATTAATTGAATCTAGGCTATCATCACACTCAATTAAAACACATGAAGAGAATTGACGTGTTGGTGTACGTACCCCAGCCATAATTGGCGTAGGTAAGCTAATTTTGAAAGTTGAAACAGCATCGTAAAAACGCTTAATATAATCTAAACGTGTTTCTTTTGGATAATCGGCAAATAAACTTGCAGCAATTAATAAGTAAAGGAATTGTGCTGATTCGTAAATTTGTTTAGTTACACGATCTTGAACTAAATATTTACCTTCAAGTTGTTTAACTCCTGCATAAGCAAAATCTAAATCACGCTCATGTTGTAAGAAAGAATCAAGAATTTCATATTCTTCTGGAGTATATTTTTCTAATAATTCTTCATCGTATTTACCAAGATTTACTAGATTAGTTACATGGTCCAGTAATTTTGGTGGATCAAACTTACCAAAAGCCTTCTTGCGTAAATGGAATACTGCTAATCTAGCAGCAAGGAATTGGTAATCTGGAGTTTCTTCGGTAATTAAATCGGCAGCAGATTTAATTAATAACTCATGAATATCTGAAGTTTTCATGCCATCAACAAATTGAACTTGCGAACGCAGTTCAACTAAAGATACAGAAACATTTTCTAAATCTTGGGCTGCCCATGAAACTACACGGTGAATTTTATCTAAATCTAATGGTTCTCTACGACCATCACGTTTAGTTACACTAATATTTTCAATCATTATAAAGACCCCAGGGGTTATAAACCCAATGGTTTATAGACCATGGGTTAAAATTTATTAATAATATAAGGAAATTAATTTAAAAAAAGTAAACAATTAAAACTTTAAATTGTTTATTTTTTTTAATTAATTATTGATATGTATAATTACATATCTTTTGCTATTTTATTTAATTATTTTTCTTTTTTTTATTTAGTAATTTTGCTTTTTTATTTAACTTTTTTATGCACCCTTAAATCCTCATTGCAAAGCCCAAAAATGGTATAATTATTGCAAAAAAACAAAGGTTTTACGACATGAAAATTCTTAGAATTATTTTAAGTGTCTTTTTACATTTTAGGGTAATAAACTCTTAATTTACAACGCATTAAATTTTTTAGGATGTCGTTTCTGAAAAGACGTCTACTTAGGGTAAAATTTTTTACATTAAAGTCCCAAAACCTTGTAAGTTATGAGGGATTTATAGGTAATCAGTTAGTTCATTTACTTCTAATTACACAAAAGAATTACAATAAATTATTTAACCTCAATAAAGAATTAAAAATAAAGCTTAGAAATCAACATCTTAGCGAGAGGTGATATACTGGCGAGAATCAACATCATCTTCTTCACTTATCACGAAAACTACAACTTGTCAAGTGATTTATTTAAAGGGAGGTTTAAAAGATATTTTTCCCTATTGCAATTTTTATAGCCTTAAACCACGAGTCTATCATGCTTTATCGTGATTAGTACCCTATAACTAGATAGGAACCATTGAGGCATAAATCAGTCAAAACAAACTTAAACTATACAAGATTATTTAATTTAAATAATAAAAAAGCAAAATGAATTTCATAAAACACTGTAAAATAAAAAAAGCGTCTACTCTTTTAGTAAAACGCCTTTAAAAAACTGTTATATACACAGTAGTTTTTTTAGGATTATTTAAAAAATAGTGGTTTGACTAGTGGGCAATATTATACTAAAAATTCCCTTGCTCACCAACGCCGTAAAGGTAAATTTTAGTCTTGACAAGAATAACAAAACCCAAAATTCAAAGACTTAAAATGGCAAGTTTTTCTGGATAACTGATCAAACTACTCAAGTAAAAAATTAATCCCCCTTAAGAGAATCTTCTAACTAAGGTATATCCCCACCTGTAAAATATTTAAAAGCAGTTAAATAAAATAATTAGCTACATAAAAAAAATAATTAGCCATTTTTTTTTGTAAAAAATTAGCTCAAACACCTAATTTATCCTCTTTTTACGCTTTAAAAGATAAAAATAATTAGACTATTTTTCAATATTTTAAAGAATAAATTTACACTTCCCTCTTGCATTTAATTGCTTAATTGTCTATAATAGTCCTCGTTGTTGAAAGACAACAAAGAAAAAATTATTATGGTTCGAGTCCTCGCAAGCTAGTTAGGACACCTGGTCAGGACGAGAGTAGCAGCCAATTCTAATGATGCTGTGCCGAGACCAACTCGAACCGCCCATATATATTATGGGCCGTTAGCTCAGTTGGTAGAGCAGCGGACTTTTAATCCGTTTGTCGAAGGTTCGAATCCTTCACGGCCCACCATTTTTTTTCATTGCCCTTATAATACGGGCCGTTAGCTCAGTTGGTAGAGCAGCGGACTTTTAATCCGTTTGTCGAAGGTTCGAATCCTTCACGGCCCACCATTTTTTTCATTGCCCTTATAATATGGGCCGTTAGCTCAGTTGGTAGAGCAGCGGACTTTTAATCCGTTTGTCGAAGGTTCGAATCCTTCACGGCCCACCATTTTTTCTTATCAACCTTACTAAGGTTGCTTTTTTTTGTCCAAAATTTACCTATCCTTTATTTTTTCCTTTATATTCTTCATTTTCTTTTAAGGTATTAACTTATTCCCTCTCTTACACCTTTCTCTTTTTTAACTCCTTTATAAGTTTACTATTTTACCTCTTTTGTTATTTATTATTTCTCTCTTAATCTTATTTTTTCTCTTGTTATCCTGCTCTTAGCCATATCTTCATTTAACTATTTTTTACTATTTATTTAAATAATTAACTGAGCTAATTTTTTTCGTTTTTAGTAGTATTTTTTTGATCCATTTTTTGTTCTTTACTTATTATTGTACTTATTTTTTTTGTATTTTTTTTTGTAATTTTTTTGTATTTTTTTCCACTTCCTCTCAATAAAAATTACATTCACTTTAGATAACCTAGCAATATGGACAAAAATATTTTTATTTTCTCACAAGAGTCAGTTTGCTTAAATTTCATAGAGATAGCTAGCAGATGATTTATTTAAAATATAGAGGTTAGAGCTTATATAAATGTATAAGATCAACCATGTATAAATAACACTAAAATTAACTTAAAATTCAAACCTTTACACCTCAAAAGTATATAAGATAAAATCACTCATTTTAAGTAATAAATCTGGCTTTTTTCTTCCCTAACTTTTTGCTTTTCGACTTTTTTCACAAGAAAAAACAACAAGATAAAAACTAAATTTGTAAATTTCTTCGCCTAGGTGTTGACGTGTACTTGTGAAAAGGTTAAGATAAATTTAACAAAACAAAAAAACATAAGAAAATAGCAAAAGCTACTACTTTTTATTTCCATATAGCCTCTTGTTCCTTTTAAAGTAGCAAGAGTCTATTTTTTCTTTACTTATTCATGGCTAGTCTTCGGACTCTTTATTAGAGAGAATTAAATATGACACAATTAAACTTACCTCAATTAACAGAACAACAAGAAAAATTTGCACAAGAATTAGCAAAAGCTTATAAAGAAAATAAAGCATTGGTAAAAGAAGAATGGCTTGAAGTTGTTACTGACGACGATCAAGCATATGCTGTCCAGGCTAAGTTTACCTCTTACAAAGATACTCCAGTCGGTGGTTATAAGGTGTCTTTAACCTCAAAACGTACTCAAGAGTTATTTAATTCAGATAGTCCTTTATATGGTGCTTTAGAACAAACTCGCTTTGTTCAAGGTCCTGCTACATTAGAGTTATCTAACCTTAATGAAGCTTTAGTTGAATGTGAATTAGTATTCAAAGCTAAAGAAGATTTATTACCTACTGATACTTTAGAAGATTTAGCTCGTAAAACTACAGTTGCTGCTGGTTTAGAAGTACCAGATGCACGCTTTGCAGCTTGGTTCCCTTCTTTAGCAAAACACTTAGTTGTAAGTGACGGTTCTGTGGGTGGTTTTGTTGTATATGGTGAAGAACACGATACAACAGCTCTTTTCCCAAATGTTGAAGATTTAGCTAAAGTAACTATGCGTTTAACTCACAATGACAAAGAGTTAGCTACAGGTGTTTCATCAGAAGTATTAGATAACCCATTAAACTCTTTACATTGGTTAGTACAAAAACTTCATGCTCAAGGCTTTACTTTTAAAGCTGGTTTACGAGTATCATCAGGTACTTTTAATTTCCCACCAAATTTAGAAGCTGGGGTATGGGAAGCTGAGTATGGCTCAGGTGTAGGTAAAGTTACCCTAACTGTAAAATAATATACCATAACTAATAAAGGTCGAGCACTGCTCGACCTTTATTTGTTTTAATGTTATTTTTATTTCTTTTATTTAATTGTTACAGGTAGTTAATTCTATCTAAAAAGCCTCATATTTTACTCACTAAGTTTCTTTTTTATTAAGCCATATTTGCCTCTTTCTTTAACTTATTCACCTCACATCTTACTCTCTTTTTCTCTTTCTTTTTAAATAGCCCTACAAGCACCATATGCTTGTTAAAACCATTGTTCGAGTACTTAATCCCCTATCTAGTTTTCAATCCCAATAACAAGCTTTTTACGCATAAAAAAACACTCTTCGATTTTACTCGAAGAGTGCTTTTATTAATCAGCAAGGCTGATATATTATTCTGCATCAGAATCGTCTAGGTTAGCTGCTACAGAGTTGCCTTGATTTGCATTTTGGATAGCAGAGGCAACAGTAGTAGGTAGAACATCTAACGGTAAGTGAGTTGGAATTTTACCTGTTCTGCGAAGTTGATCATTTACATATGAACATAGACGAGTTAAATCAATTCTGTCTCTTGGATCTAAATCTAAACGATCACGAAGAGCTTCAGGATCAATAATCGAACATGTTTGTAATGTAAAGCCTCTTGCACTTAAGTAATTGTTCAGCTCACTATTATTAGCTGCTACAGAAATACCTTCCTCTCTATTAAAGTTCATATCAGAACTTGCAACAATACGTGGAGTATAGAAACGTCCCTCATCTGTTGCCGCCCCATTATTATAAGCTTGGTCATCTTCTAATAACCAGTCATTGTAATTAGGGTCTAGATATGTGTTAATTGGGTTAACAATCGTAAGATTAGGGTTGTCTTTCTTTACTTCTTCAGTAGGTTTAGTTTTACCATTTTCAGATGGATTGTGATCAATTACACCTGTGTTATTAGTAAATTGAGTACTATTACCATTAATATTCGTATTGTTAGAAATATTAACATTATTGTTATCAATTACAGTTGAGTTTGTACTGTTAATTGTGATGTTAGTTGCATTAATAGTTGAGTTTTGGATAACTGTATTATTACCAGCTTCTGTATTAATTTCATTACCAGAAATATTACTGTTGTTAATTGTAATATTTTCAGCAGCAGTCATGTTCACACTATTGTTAGTTGTAATGTTAGAACCAGTAACATTGATTGAACCATTAGATGAGTTAATGGTGATATCACCTTGACCACTAATGTTAGTACCATTACCAATGTTCACTGCTTGGTTACCACTAATATTAACTGTACCGTTAGGCGAAGTGATATTTGTTGCATTAATAGTAGTTGTACCATTAGAAGCATTAATATCTACACCTTGGTTACCAGAAATGTTGCTGTTTTCAATAGTAACATTTTCTTTCGCCGTGATGTTAACTGTACCATTGTTAGCTGTTACGTTAGAACCTGTAACATTTACTGAGCCATTAGATGAATCAATAGTTACATTGTCAGCAGCTGTTACGTTAGTACCGTTACCAATGTTCACGCCTTGGTTACCAGTAATGTTCACTGAACCATTTTCAGCAGTAACATTAGTTGCATTAATAGTTGTAGTGCCGTTTTCATCGTCGATATTAACACCTTGGTTACCAGAGATATTACTATTCTCGATAGTTGTATTCTCTTTAGCCGTGATGTTAACTGTATCATTGTTCGTTGTTACGTTATAACCGATTACAGAAATAGAACCA
>NZ_NRJH01000050.1 GCF_003585925.1 Psittacicella melopsittaci | reverse complement strand
TCACGTTGACCATGGTAAAACAACTTTGGTTGATAAACTTTTACAACAATCTGGTACGTTAAGTTCTCGTGGAGAAGTTGAAGAACGTATTATGGATAGTAATGCTATTGAAAAAGAACGTGGTATTACTATCTTAGCTAAAAATACAGCGATTAACTACCGTGACTATCACATCAATATCGTGGATACCCCTGGACACGCGGACTTTGGTGGTGAAGTAGAACGTGTATTATCAATGGTTGACTCTGTACTTCTAATTGTAGATGCTACAGATGGCCCTATGCCTCAAACTCGCTTTGTGACGCAAAAAGCTTTTGCGCATGGGTTAAAACCAATTGTGGTAGTAAATAAAGTGGACCGTCCAGGTGCACGTCCTGATTGGGTTATTGACCAAGTATTCGATTTATTTGTAAATCTTGGTGCAACTGATGAGCAATTAGATTTCCCTATTATTTACGCTTCGGCATTAAACGGGATTGCAGGTTTAGATTACAATGATATGGCTGAAGATATGACTCCATTATTTGAAGCTATCATTGAAAAAGTATCTCCACCTGATGTAGATTTAGATGCTCCTTTCCAAATGCAAATTTCTCAACTTGACTATAATAGCTATGTTGGGGTTATTGGTATTGGACGTATTAAACGTGGTAGCATTAAAGTTAACCAACAAGTTGCTATTATTGATGCCGAAGGTAATAAGCGTAACGCTAAAGTAGGTCAGGTTCTTGGTCACATAGGTTTACAACGTGTAGAACAAGAAGTAGCTACTGCAGGTGATATTATTGCTTTAACAGGGTTAGGTGAATTAAACATCTCAGATACTATTTGTGATGTTAATAATGTTGAAGCTTTACCTGCTCTTCACGTTGATGAACCTACAGTAACTATGTTCTTCTGTGTAAATACCTCTCCATTCTGTGGTCAAGAAGGTAAATTTGTTACGTCACGTCAAATTTTAGAGCGTTTACGTAAAGAATTAGTACATAACGTTGCTTTACGTGTTGAAGAAACTGAAGATCCGGATGCTTTCCGTGTTTCAGGTCGTGGTGAGCTTCACTTATCTGTATTAATTGAAAACATGCGTCGTGAAGGTTATGAGCTTGCTGTATCTCGTCCTCGTGTAATTTTTAAAGAGGTTGACGGTGTACAACAAGAACCATATGAGCAAGTTACAGTTGATATTGAAGAACAACACCAAGGCTCAATTATGGAAGCTTTAGGTTTACGTAAAGGTGAACTTAAAAATATGGAAGTTGACGGTAAAGGTCGTGTACGTCTAGACTATATTATTCCAGCACGTGGTCTAATTGGCTTCCGTGGTGAATTTATGACTATGACTTCAGGTACAGGTCTTCTTTATTCAACATTTAGCCACTATGATCTAGTTAAACCAGGTGAAATTGGTCAACGTGTTAACGGAGTATTAATTTCAAATGGTACAGGTAAAGCTTTAGCATATGCTTTATTTTCACTCCAAGAACGTGGTAAACTATTAATAGATGCTAATACTGAAGTTTATGAAGGACAAGTAATTGGTATTCACAGTCGTGACAATGACTTAACTGTAAACTGTTTACAAGGTAAAAAACTTACCAATATGCGTGCTGCAGGTAAAGACGATGCAGTAGTATTAGTTCCGCCTGTTCGTTTTTCACTAGAACAAGCTATTGAATTTATTGATGATGACGAATTAGTTGAAGTAACTCCAGAATCAATTCGTATTCGTAAAAAATACTTAACAGAAAATGATCGTCGTCGTGCTTATCGTCAAGCAAATAAATAGTCTTTATCACTTTTTTACATTTAACATTAACCTCTGAATTTGCAAAAATTCAGAGGTTTTTTTAAGGCAAAAAAATCCTCTGAGCTAATAGAGCTCAGAGGAATTTTTTATTCGTAATAACTTTTTTGTCCTTCTGGACGATTTTTAAATCTTCTATGAAGCCACATATAGTTAGAAATATCTAACTTGATCATCTTTTCAACCGTTTGATTTGTTCTAATAACTACTTGACGAATTAGTTCGTCACGACTAATTTTGTCTGCTTCGAATTCTTGAGTAAGGTCTTCAAAATCAACAGCATCTAAAATATGAAAGTCGAAATAATAATTTGGATCCTTACTAGGTAATAACATGCAAGGCACAAGAGTTAAATCGTTAAAGCTACGATATAACTGGTAAGTACCTGTAGTTGTACAAGTTTGCGGTTCGTCAAAGAAAGGAACAAAGATTGAAGATTTTACGCCAAGATCTTGGTCTGGTGCGTACCATAAGCCGTGTTTTAAAGCTAAAGTACGAATCATTGCTCTTGGATTATCCTTGGCAACTAAGGCTTTATTATTTCTTAAACGGAAATAATACTGTAACCAATCCCAAAGCGGGTTTTCATTTTTTAAATAAACGCCATAGGAAGGTAAGATTAAGCCAATAGCTCGTGCATTTACTTCAAGGTTAAGAAAATGCGGGCAAAGGAATAAAAAGGCTTTTTTCTCATACCATTGAGAAAAATCTTTATTTGGTAAACGAATAAGTTTTTTGAATCGTTTTTTACTCCAAAACCAAGCTATTACTATATCAAAAAGAGCAATACCTACATTTTCACAAAAATCATTAAAGATTTTATCTCTTTGTTCTTTAGGTTTTGAAGCAAGAGCTATGTCGATATTGATGCGGGCAATATTACGACGTCTGCGAATAACGCCAAGGTTTGAAGAACGAAAAACTTTACCTAGTTGCTTACCACACCAACGAATAGCAGCGTAGGGAAGTAGCGATAGTATCCAACATAAACCTATAAGTAACCAGATTTTCCAATATTTAGGAAGCAAAAATTCCTTTTTAAAATGTGGACGATTAGCTTCAAAGATCTGATCCTGTTTTTTCATGTGAGATTAATTATTTTTAATTTTATTAATAATATTAGTTGAACTATAAGAGTCTACAAAGGTAATAGTTTGTACTTTACCACCATATGCAGTTACTTCTTTATAACCAACAATATCCTCAACTTTGTAGTCAGCCCCTTTAACAAGAACATCAGGGTGAATAGCTTTTATAAGTTCAAGAGGTGTATCTTCGTTAAATTCGACAACATAGTCAACAAATTTTAATGAAGAGAGCATAAACATACGATCTGCAACATTATTAATAGGGCGATTTTCCCCTTTTAAACGGCGAACTGAGTCATCTGAATTTATGGCTACAACTAAAATGTCACCTAATTCTTTTGCTCTTTGTAAATAACTTAAGTGACCACGGTGCAGAATATCAAAACAACCATTGGTAAAAACTATACGTTTGCCAGAGGCTTGCTCTTGATGGATATGAGAAATTACTTTAGCCGTATCATAAGTATTTTGCATGTCTTTGGCATTACATGCTTGTTTAAGCTCATCTAAAGAAACAGTAGCTGCTCCAAGTTTTGAAACCGAAACACCTGCAGCTTTATTAGCAAGGTAGCAAGCGTCTTTCAGAGGTATATTTACTGCTAAAGCAGCTGCTAATGTTGCAATAACTGTATCTCCAGCTCCCGTAACATCATAAACATCTTCGGCATAAGTTAGTTGATGATAAACTTCACCATTTTTTAAGTGCAAAGTCATGCCTTTTTCAGATTTTGTTATAAGGATGCCGTCTAAGTTTAAATCATCGATTATTGCTTTTGCGATTTCTTGCTCATATTCTTGAGCTAAAACTTGCTCATCAGTAAATTTATACTGTTTAGCAATTTGACCAAACTCACTTAAATTAGGAGTTAATAAGCTAGCATTTTTATAAATGCTATAGTCTGTTCCTTTAGGATCGATAATTACAGGCTTATTAAATTTATTAGCAATACTTATAATCTCAGGGAAAAGAAGACGTGCTCCTTTCATATAATCAGAAAGAACAATAACATTAGCTTGAGCTACCATTTTTTCTAAAGCCTGAGAATATTGTTCTTTAGTTTGTTCGAGATTAAAATTACGATTATAAGCTTCTTCGAAGTCAATGCGAAGCAGTTGTTGGTGTCTACTTATAACACGTAGTTTTTTAGTTGTTTGCCCGTTTTCAACTGGGATAAATAGGTAAGGTAAATTTATTTCTTGGCAAAGGTTTTCAAGGTGTTGGGCATTAGCGTCTTGACCTACTAAACCAGAAATATTAACCTGACTATTATATGCTACTAGGTTACGAGCCACGTTAGCAGCCCCACCTAGAGTAGCGTTTTCATTTTTAAATAAAACTACAGGTACTGGAGCTTCAGGAGAAATGCGCGAAGTATCTCCGTACCAGTAGTGGTCGATCATTACGTCCCCAAAAACAAAAATGTTTGCAGGAGTAAAATCTAAATTTTCAATAAGCATATTAAAAGAGAATAGATTTAATTAGTGCTAGCTTGCTTTTTCTCAGCTTTGTAGCGTTTAAGGTCAATAACTTCAATTTGCTGTATACCTTTACGATCAACTTTTTTAACAGTTAAAACTAAGTTATCGTGTGTATATTTTGAGCCTATTGTAGGTATATCCTGGAATTTGTCTAAAAGGAAACCATTTAATGTACGTACATCTTCGGCTTTTAGACTCCAGCTGAACTTACGATTGAGGTCACGTAAGTTTGCTTGACCATCGATAAGGTATTTCCCAGGTGAAACTAAAACAATATCTTCTTGTTCGTCAGTAATTGAGTTGGTTGTGTAATTACCTACAATTTCTTCAAGAATATCTTCGATTGAAATTAAACCAATTACAAAGCCATATTCGTCAACGACAATACCTATTTTACGTTTAGCTTTTTTGAAGTTTAATAGCTGACGGGTTAGGTTTGTCCCTTCTTGAACATAAATAGCTTCGTCTACGGCACGAACTAACGACTCTTTTGTAAACTCGTTAGTTTCCATCATAAGACGATAAGCTTCACGAATACGTAAGGTACCAACAATTTGTTTTTCTAATGATTCACGATAAACAACCACTTGGCTGTGTGGTGATTGGTTTAATTGACGAATAATAGATTTAATATCATCATCGATATCAATAGCTACGATTTCGTGACGAGGGATCATTACATCTTCTACAGTTATTCTTTCTAAGTCAAGTACTGAGTTCATCATGTCAGAATGATCTTTTCCGACTAAAGTTTGAGATTCTTTTACAATAACTCGTAACTCTTCACTTGAAAGTGCTGCTTTGGTTGGGTTTTGTTTAATACGAAATACTTTAAAGAATAAAATTGTAAATAGATTAAAGATAAAAACAATTGGGGTTACAATTTTATAAACAAGATAAAGGATTGGCGCTAAAGCAAAAGAAATTGGTTCTGGGTATTTTACCGCTAAAGTTTTAGGAATAATTTCACAAAACATTAAGAGTAAAAAGGTTAATAGACCCGTAGCTATAGCTATACCTACTTCACCAGCAATTATTCCCCCGAGAATTGTTGCAATGGATGAAGCTGCAATATTAACTGAGTTATTACAAATTAATATTGTACTAATAAGTTTGTCTGAATTTTTTAGCAGTTTATCTGCTGATTTTGCCCCATATCTATTCTGTAATACCGCTGTTTGTAATTTGTACTTATTTAAGGTAAGTAAGGCTGTTTCACTTGCAGAGAAGAATGCAGAAAGAAACATACAGCTAAGAATAATAATTAACAAAAATGAGACAGAAGATTCCATAAATTTGTTCCAATATAAAATAATAAAAACTAAGAAATAGTCCTAGAGTATAGACTTTTTAACTTGATTATTATATCACATTTAAAATTGATAATTTATGCCCTTAATACAGGTATAATAAGTGATATAATATTTCTTTTTCTAAGGAGTAAACTATGAAGATTGCTATTGCTGGTGCAGGTGCAATGGGATGTTCTTATGGACATATGTTAAAACAAGCTGGTAATGATGTGGTATTACTTGATAATTGGGAAGATCACGTTAATAAAATAAACGAATCAGGTCTAAAAGTAAATGAAGTAGGGCAAGAAAAAGTAACCTATATCAAAGCTTATAAACCTAGTGATTACCACGAAAAAGTTGATCTAGTTATTGTTTTTACAAAGTCTTTACAACTAAATAGTTTTCTTCAACAAATAAAACACTTACTTACCGAAGATACCAAAGTATTATGTTTACTAAATGGCTTAGGTCATATTGAAACTTTAAGCCAATACACGCATAAAGAAAACATTTACATGGGCGTTACTGTGGTAACAGCAAGATTTACAAATGTAAATGAACCAGCTAATGTGTCTTTCTCTAGTTATGGCAAAACAGAAATTGAAAATGTAGTTAGTTCCAAAGAAGCAGAGAGATTTGGAAAACTTATAGCTCAGACAATAAATGACTCTGGCTTGCCGTGTGAATTTGTTGACAATATCTACTGGTCTATTTGGCGCAAAGCATGCTTAAATGGTTGTATGAATAGCTTATGTACAATCCTAGATAGTAACATGCTTGATTTAGGTAAGATTAACAATATCGAGTATATTATTAATAGCGTGATTAAAGAATTTGCCGCTATAGCATCTACTGAAGGGATTTCTTTAGATATAGATGAAATGACAAAATTTGTAATGTCATTTACGGCAGAAACTTTCTCTGGGGCAAAACACTTCCCTTCTATGCACCAGGATCTAATCAGAAATCATCGCTTAACTGAAGTTGATTATTTGAATGGATATGTTAGTCGTCGTGGGAAAGAATTAAATATTCCTACTCCATTTAATGATTTAATAACAGTTTTAGTACACGGTAAAGAATACCTTTTACAGGCTAAATAATAAGCAAAATAAGGGCGGTCGTTAAGACTGCCCTTTAGCAATTAATAAACAGCATAAGGGCGGTCAGATGACCGCCCTTTTGTGATTTTGTATTATGCCCATGTACCTGGGAATAGGATTACAAACACTTGGTAAACAACTGCTGCAATGATACCGTAGATGAACATAGGAATGAATGTGCGTTTTAAGATGTAACCTTCATGACTTAATGAGTTGGTTACAGACGCTACAGCGATAATGTTGTTTAAACAAACCATGTTACCCATTGCACCACCAACAGATTGTAATGCTAATACTGTTGTTTCACTAGCACCAATTTGTTGTGCAATTGATTGTTGGATACTACCAAATGTTAAGTTAGATACTGTGTTAGATCCAGAGAAGAATGCACCTACAGCACCTAAGTATGATGCTACGTATAACCAAGCGCCACCCATCGAACTTGAGAATACTTGACCGATAACAGAAACCATTGATAATTTAATATCGTTAGTTTCAGCAGGAGTTAACATCATTAATTTAACCATTACGAATGCACCAAATAGAGCAACGTAGGTTAATTTTACTGAACTTGCTGATTCTGTGAAAATGCCAGTAATTTGACCTTTTGATTCTTTATAGAAGAATTGACAGAATAAAACAGTTACAACAAATGGAATTAAACATGGAACATATAAGAGTTTATATGAATCACCAATTCCTGTACCAAAGATATCATTTAAGCTAAAGGTTAGAGATTTGGTTACAGTAAATTCTGCAAATCCTAAACCTACTGTAAATAATTCTGCGGTGCTATTCATTAGCGCCTTGAATGGTAATTGTTGTACACGTGTTACAACTAATAAACCAATTAAGATAGCGAAAGGCATTAATGCTTTTGCAACTTGTTTAGGTGTAACTGCTTCAAATACTTCAGCTTTTTCACCTGTTGCATCTTCATCTTTAGCTGTGTCTGTTGCTTTTGATAAACCAAAGCCTTTTTTAGCTGCCCATACAGATAATAACATACCAATTGCACCACCTACTAATGATGGGAACTCATCATTAACTTGAGCGATTAAGAAGTATGGAATAACACAGAAAAGAACTGAAAGATAAACAAATCCTAAGTTTCTTTTAACTTCAGACCATTTAACAACAAATAATAAAGCGATTACAGGAATAATTAAAGAAGCTACTGAGTGAATAATAGCCGTTTTTGAAGCTAATTCAGAGAAATTAACGTCAGTTAATTGGCTAAAACCATACCAAGTAGGAGTACCTACAGCACCAAATGATACTGGTACAGAGTTCATGATTAAAGTTAAAATACAAACTTTAACTGCTGGGAACCCTAAGCTCACTAATAAAGGAGCGGCAATTGCTGCTGGAGTACCAAAGCCTGAAGCCCCCTCAATCATGAAAGCAAATGCCCAACCAATAATCATTAATTGTGCAACTGGGTTTGGAGAAACACTTGCTAACCAGCTTTTAATAACTTTAATACTGCCAGAAACTTCCATAAAACGATTGAAAAGAATCGCGGCAAAAATAATTGTTACAGGTACTAATGTAGCAATTAATGAAGCAACTACTGAAGCAGCAACTGAGCTACCTGTGTTACCCCAGTAAATTAACTGAAGTACTAAAATTAGTGCACCTGTAATTGGAAGTGCTACATATGAAGGAAGTCCATTACGTTTTGCCATTAAGTAAATTAATAGCAAAATTGGAAAGACACTTAAAATGAATTGAATTACCATTCCTGACATTTATATTATCCACCATGAAGAATAAAAATATTAATCTTAGAATTCTTTTGATCTTACATCTAGATTTTCTTGGGAATTTTGGATGGGGGAAATAATTAGGAGTAAGATCTGCGAATTCTTATTTGTCTATATTATCCCCATTACATGGTATTAAAAGCAATATAAAAAGAAATAAAATGTGAAAAGTGTGGCATAGATCACACTTTTTTCGTTAATTACACTCGCAAAATCGAAGAAAATGATCAAAAACGATCATTTTTTGCCTTTTATAAAGTAAAAATATAAATTGTCGAGTTTTATGCTAGGTTAATAACCAGTATTTTATAAAAAAATAATAAAATTCCATAAAAGTGTGAATTATAGACATAATGCTAAAAAATATTCAATAACAAATTTTGAGTTTTTCTAAATGCAATTTGTTTATTTTTTATAAAGCAAGACAAATTGCTAAAATTTTCCATTTTTAGAGCAAATAATAGATAATACAGGGCATTTATTAC
>NZ_NRJH01000005.1 GCF_003585925.1 Psittacicella melopsittaci | reverse complement strand
TTGGTTTCTTCCTTAGCTTTAGCCTTAGCTTGCTCCTTAACTTGAACATCAGCTTCGATTTTTGCAATTTCAGAAGCTTGAACTTGCTCTATCGCACTTCGAAGAGATAACCGCTTTTGAATAGGTTTATCATTCTTTGCTTCTATCTCTAACGCATTTATTGGAGATATTTTAGGGTTATTAATATAAACCTCCTTTTTTCTTTTAACAAGAAAATAAAATAACTTAGTAAAATAGAGCTAAAAAATGCTTACTTATTCTTTTACATAAACGAAAAGGAGTAAGTAAAACTCACGTTTTACTTACTCCTTTACATATTAAACACTAATCACTTCAATACGATACTTAGCATTTTGGTCCACACTAAGACTTAGTAATAAGTCTAAATAAGGGTGTTTACCAGGGTTAGCTAAAGCATCGGCGAGATAATCTTCATACATGCTTAAACCATTAATAGCAACATCTTTATCAAACACCCCGTCATAAATAGTTGAAAGGTAGTTTAATAATTGCACAGAACTCTGGCTGTCACCCTTGTTTTCCAAATGTTCTACAAGGTTGTTATAACCATCAAAAATGTTAATTGCCGCTACCGATGAAGCTGAAGGTAAAATATCTTGCATTGGACTAGTCATAATATAAATCCTATAAAATCTCTCGTTATATAAAATAAATAATTAAGCTGAGATATACGAGTGCTCAATAACTTAATTTGAGAGAAAACTTCTCTCCCTATACAAACATGTATTTCACTAAAATTTATCTAAAAATAGCCAAGCATGAATTTCATGTTTAAACTCTAACTATAAAATAGTTAGCCCCATTTGATCACTCTGATCTCGTTTAAGATTATTACATAAAAAACTTGATAAATAATCATAGTATGATTTAACAAACTATTAGAATTTTTTCAAGAATGAAAAATCACTTTACTTAAAATATTGATTTTTAGGAGATTCGAGTTTTAGTTTCGGGAAAAGAAAAAGTTCAGGCTAAAAGGATAAACCCTAGAAATTTACTCAAGTATTTTGCGGGAATAGACTTAATTTTAGTATTTTGTCTTAAAAATCATAGCTATGATAATTTTTAGCGAGATATAGCTTTGCCAAAACAACTGATTTTTTCCTTGGTTTGCTAGTTTTTTTTCCCTTAGTTTAGACAAAATTAATGACTCTCTAGCCTTGCTAAAGAGTCATCTGTTTTAATTGTTACGCCAGTTTTTAGGTTCAACAGGACCTTTGCCACGTGGGTATAGACTTGAATTCCATAACCCTAAACCTTGTCTTTGGGCTTGTTGACTAAAAGCTGTGTAAGCTTTAAACATTTGCGAACTTTTATTGCTGTAGTTATACACCCAAGCATTACCAGTTTGCACCATGTATTGATTTACATTTAAATAACTGCCACCTTGCGGTAAATATAACGTGCCTAGGTAACGATTGTATACATCTCTCCCTGTAACAAAAATAGCTACAGTTTTACCTTGTACTAGGTTTCTTAAAGTGTTACCCGCTTGCTGTCCATAAGTCTGTTTAGTTTCTGGAGCATCTATACCGAGTAAACGAACTTTCAGAACCTGGAGATTAGAAGTAACTTGACAATGTACGGTGTCCCCATCATGCACCGAAGTTACTCGACAAGTGGAAAGATTATACTTGGAAATTAAACTAGGAGAAATTTTATTCTCTTGATTAATCGGTAAGTACTCTAAGCGACATACTTGCACAGGAAAGTCAGAGTAATTTTGTTTACTAGCTCTGCCTTTTTTAGCCTGCATACAAGGATTGCTCGCTTGATGTACGCTTGCTTGTTGATAATAACCATTGCTGGCATTAGAGTCTTTTGCTCCAAGGGTCTGATCAGCAATAAACCAACCTACTACCCATAGAACACTTACTACAGTAGCAACTATACCTGTTTTTTTCTTAGCCATAAATTCCTCCCAATACTTGCCTATTATACCAAAACTAAGCTGCTGGCATTCATTTAAGAGCAAAAAAATGTCCTCTGCACTTAAAAAGCAGAGGACAATTTATTTTAGTGTTTATTATTACGCACGAGAACAAAGCTTCGGGTTAATAAACGCCAGTGGTCATAACGGTGTAAGTAGAGGTCGTATCTTACTTGCTCATCTTTAACACCAGCATAGTATTTAATGTAATCTAACCAGTATTTATAGGTAGTTACATCGGTAAAGAGCATCCGTAAGTTCGGGAAGCTCGTTAAACTCGAGAGATTAAACTCAGTACATAAAGTATCCACTACCACAATAATATCCATTAATGGGAAACGTGGTGGTAATAAACGCATACTAAAGTTCTTTCTATCTAATACTTCCGAAAGAGGAATAATGATCGAGTTTAAACCAACAAACTTAGTATAGTAGTTAATACTGTGGGTTAAATTGTGATCTTCAGGATCGGTACCTAAGTCTTCTACTGCTAGAGGACGATAGTCACTACTATAATCACCAGGATTTAAACCACGAATACGGTGCGGAGCAAAAATATCGCGTAAAGCAATAGTTTCTGGCACCAGATTTGCTTCAGGAACTTGTTCAGTGTTGTCTGAAGTTAAAGCCTCTGGAGACATATTCTCATGAAGATTTTCTGGTTCAAGATTTGAAGTACCAGTATCTTCGGTGAGTTGCTCAAGCATTTGGTTGAGTTGATGTTGTTCAGGGGTAATAGTTACCTCTTCTGACTCCTCAGTTGGAGTTTGACTATCATCAGCTTGTTCTTGCTCAGCAGTTGCAAGATTTGCTTGTTCCTCTTGCTCTTCTGTCTCTTGAGCTTGAAGCTCATTTTCTACAGCTTCGATTTGAGCTTGAGTCGTAGGTTCAGTTTCTTGAGTTGGAGCTGAAGTTGGCTCTGGAGCAGCTGTCTCTTCTGTCTTAGTGGCAGTAGCTTCTGGCTTAATGTCACTTGCTTCTGGCTTATTGTCACTTGCCTCTTGCTTAGCTGCAGTTGCATCTTGATTGAAAGTATCAAGACTTTCTACTTTTGAACTCGTTGCTAAAGCATTACCATGAGCATCATAATTTGCTTTTTCTGCTAAGGCAGTTGCTTTTTCTTTTAACTGCGTATAGAGATCTTCATTAGGATCATAAAGCTCTTTTTCAGTATGCACAAAAGGTAAAACATAAGTTTGTTTTTGTTCTTCAGTTAACTCATAGCTCGCTAGATCTTCAATTTCATAACCTAGCTCATAGGAGTTAACAAGTTTAACCTCGTTGGCATTAGCTTGTGGAGCTGTTTTTCCTAATAAAGAGGTAATGTGTTGTAAGTAAGGTAAGGTTTCACGTTCACCTTTACTACGATAGAAAATGTAGTTTTTGTGTCTTACGTGATACTCAGAGAAAAACACTGTTGCCCATTGCTTAAAGCCTTTACGCTGTAAGTAAGAGAAAGAGTTATTACGGTAGTTTTTCTCACAAAAAGCAAATAACTGCTTACGTTCGCTTGCATTAAGTAAACTTAAATTCAGCATTAGCTGACGTCCAACGTTTAAACCACAAACACGATAAGTAATATTACGCGTGAGGTTTTTGCGGTTAAAGCCCAACGAATCTAAGAAGTTTAAAACCCGATTTGGAATATTGGTTACTATCGCTAAATAAGGTTCTTTATTTTTATAGTAAAGCTTACGATAGTACAGATAAGCTAACTCGGTAGCATTATTAACTAATTGCTTGTTAATTTGGCTATAAGTAGCTCGTTCTAGATGTTCGCCTACCGAACGCTCAATTGCTTGTTCTGAAGTTTGGTTATCAGGATTTGCAGATAACTCTACTACATCCACATGACGCGTTTTTGAACCAAAGAGAGCTTTGAAGCTGTTAGCTACTGACTGAATCGCTCGTTTAAAAGTACTAGTCTCTTCATAAACTCTTTGTTTTGGTACTTCGCTATTAGCGTTTTGATCGTTTGGATTTTTGGTTAATAACCAATCAATTACTTGATCACAACGCTCTGGGTTACAAGCTATAGCTTGTAAGAATAAAGCGTAAGGTTGAGCATTTACGCGCACTAAGAAATTATCGTGCGAAACTGTATCTAAGAACTGAATGGTTGCCCCTACATCACGAATTAAGAACATCCAGTTTTTGAGAATGTTCATAAAGGCAATTAATTCATTACGCACTTTTTCGGTGTAGGTTGTTAGACTTGGAGAAAAGTCTAAAGCGTAAACTAGAGATTGCGAAATAACGGTAAAGTTATCAACAATAAAGTTTACATCAAATTCACATCTTTGGGCTAGCTCATAGGCTGCTACTAAGTAACCTGTTTGCGCATAGATTAGGTCTTGGGAGTTAAATCCAGACTTAGTAAAGAAAATATCCTTGCGTAAAGCTGGCGGTAAAGTATGGAAAATAGCTCCTTTTACATATACCGATCTAAAACCTAAATGAAAACGTGGGTCACCCGCATCTACTAATTTTTTTAGAGCATAGAGATAAGTAAAGTGGAAGATTTTTTCCGAACCAAAGAGAACATCTTCACGGAAAAATACATGTTGTTCTAAACAAAGTTTACGGTTAAAAGCTATCCGACGTGCCGAACGTTGGAGTTTGTTTACCGCACTTAAATCAAAGATCTTGTTATCATCGAGGTCATTTTCAATGATGTTTTTTGGTGCCGAACCTTCAAGATCATGATAAGCTTTGTGATGGCTTGGATTTTGCGGATCATAGCTTTGAATGCGCGTAAAGAACATCCCTATACCTTGATATAAGTATATTGCATGTGCTAATTCAGAAACAAAGTGTTGATCAAAGAAATCACTTGCGGTGGCAAAAATTAACCAGTCACCTTTGGCATTTAAAATACCTAGGTTACGAGCAGCACTTACTCCAGCATGGCCTTGCGAAAGAATGCGTGCATTTTTGTCAGGAAAACGAGCAATTTGCTCTTCCACAACTTTTATATTTTCAGGGATTGAATTATCTACGACAAAAATCACTTCGTAGTTTTTAGGATCAGCATCATACTGAGCTAATAAAGAATCGACAAGAAATGGTAAATCTTTAGTTTGCTCACCTGTTGCACAAGATACAATAATAGAGAAAATCATTTGGTAATCTCACTGGCAAGGAAGAATATTTGTGTTTAAATTATAACTAGAAGTACTATATTATATTACCATGATAAGGCAATAAAAGCTTGGCATTTTTCCTCATCTAAATTATTTATATAGGCACAGGCTTTTATATTCAAACAAAGAGGACTAGGTAATTAAACCTAGTCCTCTTTGTTAGTGTATTAAACTAAAGTTACTACACCAAATATAACTAATACAACTAATAAAACAGTTGCATAAGTCCAGCCGATTTTTTTATTACGGCATGAGTTTAGTTCTGGAGCTGACATAATAATATCCCTTGTACAAGAATTAAAACATTTCCAGGTGATTACTTAAGGTAATCTCTTATACTAATATAATAGCACAGGGGCAAGCTTGCGGGGCTAAAATTGCGAGTTTTTTGCTAAATTGTCAGCTAAATGCTGATTGTTCTTAATTAGCCTTTTGCCTCTGTAAATAAAAATGCTTATTTGTGATTAAGTTAGGATCTTTTCAGAATTTACTTGCCTTGCTATTCTTGAGTAACCTAGTCTGAAATATGGACAAAAAAAAGCCCTGAAACGGGCTTTTTTTTGCTAATTATGCTTTTTTGTACACTGGGTGTTTTGCACAAAGTTCTTTAACTTTAGCACGAGCTTTTTCTACCACTTGCTCTTGGCTTTCTGGATGAGCAAAACTATCTAATAGATCACAGATTAAGTTAGTTAACTCTACTGTATCTTGGCTCGTAAAGCCACGGCGCGTAATAGCTGGAGTACCAAAACGTACACCCGAAGTTTGGAATGGTGAACGAGTTTCTCCAGGTACTGAGTTTTTGTTGGCTGTAATCCAAGCTTTTTCTAATAAAGCGGCCGCTTGCTTACCTGAGTATTCTTTACCAAGTAAATCTAGTAAAAGTAAGTGGTTATCAGTACCACCAGATACTACTTTATAACCGCGCTCTTGGAAAACTCTTACCATAGTTTTAGCATTCTCTAAAACCTTTTCCATGTACACTTTGAATTCAGGTTGTAAAGCTTCTTTAAAAGCTACAGCCTTAGCAGCAATTACGTGCTCTAATGGACCACCTTGGCTACCAGGGAATAAACCTGAGTTAAGTTTTTTATAGAACTCTGGGGTTTGTCCTTTAGAAAGAATCATTCCCCCACGTGGACCTGCAAGAGTTTTATGCGTAGTTGTAGTTACAACATGAGCATAGTCAAGAGGCGAAGGATATAAACCTGTAGCTACTAAACCAGCAACATGGGCAATATCGCAGAATAAATAAGCACCTACTGAATCTGCAATTTCACGCATGCGTTTCCAGTCAACTACACGAGAGTAAGCAGAAAAACCAGCTACAATTACTTTAGGTTTTACTTCTAGAGCTTGTTTAGCTATGGCATCGTAATCGAGATAACCATTAGCATCAACACCGTAACCATAAGAAATGTAGTTTTTCCCTGAAAAACTTACTTTTGCCCCATGGGTTAAGTGACCACCTGCATCAAGATCCATACCTAAAACTACATCACCATGCTCAATTAAAGCAAGGTAAACAGCTAGGTTAGCATTTGAACCTGAGTGAGGTTGCACATTGGCGTAGTCACAATTAAATAATTGTTTTGCACGCTCAATAGCTAATTCTTCAGCCTTATCAATAAATTCACAACCGTTGTAGTAACGGGCATGCGGATAACCTTCGGCATATTTATTGGTTAATACTGAACCTTGTAATTCTAATACTAGTTCTGATACATAGTTTTCCGAAGCAATCAGCTCAATGTGATCTTCTTGACGTTGTTTTTCTTCTTCAACTGTTTGGAATAACTCTGGATCAAACTCTTTTAGAGATAAAGGATTAATAGTCATGGGCAAATACCTCCGCAATAGTTGACTCTAAAAATCTTGACAAAAAATTGTCAACGCTTCTAATTATACCCTATATAAGGGTAAAATTTGCAAATAAAAGAGAGACAAGTCTAGACCTGTCTCTGCATAAATTAGTTATTGCTTGAATCACCTAAAAGGTCATAGTTAATTTTAACATCATACACTTTACGTAATTCTTGCATAATGTTTGAGTTGTATTCGTAGTTAACTTGTTGTAAATAGCCATTACTAAATTGACTGAGAACAGAATTATCTACACCCGCCTCTACAGTAAAGCCAAGTACACCAATTAAGTACACACTATTAGTACTGTTGTCGCTAACTACTAAGTAATCTTCTGGATGACCTGCATATTTTGAGGTAAATAAGGCATTAAAATATGGCACTTGATCCTCTTGAGGAGCAAGAAGGTCAACCGTTTGTTCTTCAGATAAGGTTACATTAGCCTGAGCTAAAAGTTCTTTAGTTTTCTCTGCTCCAGGGTTAGCATTTAATTGTACGGCTAGATCTTGGAGTTTAGCTAGGTTTTGTGCTTGCGCTAAAGAAAGTTTAGTAGCTTCGGTTACTTTATCTTTAATTTCATCTAAAGTAGGGTAAATTGTATCTTGGAACTTATCCAGTTGGGTAATTATCTCGTCTTGAGAATCAGCAATCCCTTGTGGTGAGTTTACGCGATTAACTTGCATGTCACCTGTAAATGAAAGACGTGCTACATCACGTGGCACAGATTCAGGTAAATTGTTTGCCGTAAACTCAGGAGTAGTGCTTACTGGTAAGTCAAGAATTTTTGCTACTTCGGCAATGTTTCCTTGCGATTCAACTACTTCATTAACTTTAGCAAAGAGATCTTGCAGATAAGTTTGCTGATTTGCTTGCGTTAAAGTTTGTTCAATTTGGGCACGAGCAGCCGCAAATGCAATAGTTGAAGTTTCTTTATTATTTAAATAAACAATATGATACTCACCATTTGCATCAGCAATAGGTGCTGAGTAGCTTTTATCTTGCATTAACGGCACTACTTCTTTTAAGTAGTCAGGTAATTGACTTGGCGTTAAACGACCTAATTCCCCGTTGTTAAACTGAGCAGCTACGTCAGTAGAGTATTTTTTCACCGCATCGGTAAAGCTCATACCATCTTTAAGAGCCTGTTCAACTTCTTGAGCTGTTTTTTGGTCAGCAACTACAATTGCCGAAAGGTCATAGATAGTTGAGTTAAATAATTGCGGGTTATTATCGTAATAAGTTTGAATTTGCTCTTGGGTTGGTTTAGGAGCTTTTTGCGCTAAAGTATTACGATTATAACGAATGTAACTTAAAGTAGCCTTAGCAGGAATTGCATAGCTTTCGCGGTGCATATCATAGTATTCTTGAATCTGCTCTTGGCTAGGATTAAATTCGTTTGCTGTTGCTGAGGCCTCTACTTTAGCTACTTGCACATAAGAAGTTGGCGTAGCTAGACGCGCATTTAATTCTACTTCTGCTGGAGTAGTAATATAAGCATTATTTAAGAGCTGAGTTACGCCTTGGTCTCTTAAATCATTAGCTAAAATCGCAAAATATTGCTCAGTAGTAATACCATAATAGTTTAAAAAGGCACGAATACGGTCTTCAGAGTATTGTCCGTCAGCACCTTGGAACATTTGGTTATTACGAATATTTTGAATAATCTCATTATCGCTAATGGTCATGCCAATGCTTTGTGCGTAGAGAATACGTAAACGATTGTTAATCAGATTATCTAATACTGCTTGACGTAATAATTGTTCGTTAGCAGGAGTCATAAATTGCTCAAAAGCTTCTTGACCATAGTTTTGCAGCAATTGATTATAACGTTGTTGATACTCTTGTTGGAATTCATTGTAGGTAATACCTACATCCTTGTTACTAAAAGTAACTAAGTAGTTTTGCTGTTGCGTACCGAGGTTTGCCCCTGTTATTGTTTGTAAAATAAAAGGTACGGCAATGGCAACAGGAAGTAATTTGAAAATAAATGATTTTTGAACCGAGTTAAACTTACCGATCATGGGCAGTAATCCTTGGATATGCTGTCTTATAAATAAATTCTGGTTGCTGTGTCAAAGATTACACAGGCTAATTATCAATTATACTATATATACTCCCAAATCACCAAAAAAAAGAGACCGCTTAAAGCAGTCTCCTTTTATTTAAGATTATAAATTCTCTACTCTTTCTCGGTCATCAACAACTTCGCATACTACATTTATACCAAAGTTGTCTCCCACCATTTTCACTAAATCGGCAATAGGTAATGGGGTGTACTTAGACTCACGCACATAGAAGCGACTAATTTTATTAGCATTTAAACCATATACGCGTACTAAGCAAATTGCCGATAATACCGCTGGAAAACTTGGGTTAAAGGCTGCATTTTCAATATAACGCCCGACAAAGAAATCACGGTCAACCGTAGCAGCTACCACAAAAGCTTCTGAGTGTGAGTAAGGAGAATAGGTTTTGCCTTGACGAATTACCTTTTCTTTTACATCATCATAGCAAGAACTGTGGAATACTGATCTATTATGGTTATTATCAAATAACCTTTCTTTAATCTCTAAATCCGCTGGACCAAAGCTGTCAGGGAGATAATGACTTAAAGGTGCTCCATCAGGAATTTGTGGCAAATAGATTTTGAGATCTTTTGCCGTATTCACTTCATTAATAAACTGACGACAATGACCGCATGGAGAGTAGTTTACAATAATAGATTTAATACCGCGTGCTCCCGAACAATAAGCATGGTTAATAGCACATTGCTCTGCATGCACAGTATATTGCATTAATAAACCTTCATACTCTTGGTTCCCACCAAAGTAAAAATTGCCATCGAGATCTTCAACTATTGCCCCTACGTTAAACTTAGAAATCGTTGGATAAGCATAACAAGTAGCAAATGGAAGTAAAGCAAAATATAACTCTTGGTCGGTTAATTTAAACTCGTATTTTAATCCGTGCGCTTGCTCGGCACTAATATAGCCACGTAATTTATTGTGTAATAAAGTACGATGGATAGCTTTTTGCAGAGGCGTTTCAATCGGATTGGTAAATTCAACTTGAGGAAATAAGCTTGCCATAGTCAGTGTCCTTTAGAGTTTAAAGTGGGCAAAATAATTTACCTTAAATCCTACCCTTTAGGAAGCTAAAGTTAAGATAAAAAAGTAATTACTTTCTCTTTTTATAATACCATAATTTCAGGGAAAAAAGAGAAAAACCTCTGGGAAATTCCAGAGGTTTTTTCGTTTATTTTACTCTAAAGACTCACGAATTTTTTCATCATCGCGATAAGGATCAGGAATACCTAATTGTGCTAAAAGCTCTTTTTCTTTGCCTTCCATTTCCACTGCATCTTCGGGTTCGATATGATCATAACCTAAAAGGTGCAATAAACCATGTAAACAAATATGCGTCCAGTGATGCTCAAGAGGCTTTTCTTGCTCTTTAGCTTCACGTTCGAGTACTGGTGGACAAATAATTAAATCCCCTAACTCGGTAAAACCAAAAGCTTGAGCTTCATGTTCATCACCCATAAACTCAAAACTCAGAACATTAGTAGCATAGTCTTTACCACGATACTGTCCATTGAGTTCTTGCATATACTCAGGCGTCACATAGGTCACCGAAACATGGTAATCCCCGTCTAAACGTTGCTCTACTTCACGATACCAAGTTTGTAGATCTTGTTCGGTAGGTAAAAAAGCAGCTTGGGCTTCTGCCGAATAAAGATCATTCACATCAATTTTTAAAGTCATACTTGCCTCTATTTAATTTCACTTAATACCGTTTGTAAAGGACTTTCTTTACGTTTATTGCCCTTAGCTGGTTCAGGATGTAAAGCTTCGTAAAGATCATAAGCATCAATTACTGCCGATACGGTTGAGTGACGTACTACATCCGAACGATCCATGGTATAAAAACGTACATTAGGGACATTATCTAACACCCGCATTGCATGCTCGAGTCCTGAAGCTTGATTACGTGGTAAGTCAGTTTGCGTTTTATCACCTGTAATTACCATTTTAGAGCCTAAACCAAGACGAGTTACCATCATCTTCATTTGGGCGGTAGTTGTATTTTGGGCTTCATCAAGAATAACAAAAGCATTAGCTAAAGTACGACCACGCATAAAGGCAAGCGGAGCTATTTCAATTACTTTTGAGTTAAGTAATTTGTCAGCTTGCATAGGTCCAAGAATCTCAATAATCGCATCAAAAAGAGGACGTAAATATGGATCGAGTTTTTCTTGTAAAGTACCTGGTAAAAAGCCGAGGTTCTCGCCCGCTTCAACGGCAGGACGCGTTAAAACTAATCTTTCTACTTTACGCTCGGCAAGCATTTTTAACGCCATAGCCACAGCAACTAGAGTTTTACCTGAACCTGCAGGACCTACCCCAAAGGTAATATCATTGTCGAGAATCCCCTGAGCAAATAAATGCTGGTTAATCGATTTACAACGAATTTTTGGGTTAATCTGCATAAAGCCACCAGTGTGACGTAAACGCTCTTCCTCTTGTAACTTTTGGTTACGACTACGTACACTAGCTTCGGTTGTTACAGAAGCTAATTGAGCTACAGACTTAGGTTCTGGGGTAAAGCCTTGCTCTTGAGCTGCTGGAGCATAACTTGGCTCATAAGAGGTAAACTCGTCATTAACATAACGATCCCCGTCTTTATAGCTAATGATCTGAGCTTTTTCTTTTGCTCTTAACTCAGCAATTTCTTGATCAGTATAAACTTTATTAACCAGTTTAGGACGATCAAGTTGCTCTTGCGTCTCTAGCTTAGCTTGGGCATGAGCTTGAGCCTCTTGATCACGAGCTAAAGCTTGAGCATGTAACTCAGCATAACGTTTTAATAGCTCTTGCTCATCAAAAAGTTTTGTATTTTTATTAGCTTGTTTTTGCTCTTCTGCTTGGGCTTGAGATTCAACTTCTGAGTCTGCTTCTACCTGCGCTTCTACCTCTGCTAGGGCTTGAGCTTGTGCTTGAGCTTCTGCCTCAGCTTTTGCTTGAGCCTCTGCTTTCTCAGCTTCTTGTGCTTCAATGGCAAGAAGATTTTCTAGCACCGTATGATACTCTTGCATAAATTGACTAAAGCTAATCGCTTCAGGATCATTTGCCGATAGATCACCTGAGAAGGCTATATCTAAATAAGTATCAGGTAAACCTGCCGACCAGTCTAACTGTTCAATTGCTTCTAAGTAACGATATTTACAATATGCCATTATCTCATAAGCTTTTTGGCGGGTATTTAAACCTTTTACGGTAAAAAAGTCGAGGAGGTCTTCAAGCTGTAAAGCATATTGATACTGCGCTTCATCACTTGCATCAAATTGTTCAAGATACCATTCTGGAGCGACAAACCCTTGACTAAAGAGATAGTAATAATCCCCTTCGGTAAGAATTTTTTGGGCAAAAGTAGAAGCTTTTAATAATTCAGTTAACTCGTCATCAGCCTCAGTTGCAGGTTCAGCGTCATCAAAGAGTTCTAAAAGATCACTTGGAATCGCTAAAGGACGTAATCCTGGAACGCCTGTAAGTAGCTCGCTTTGATTTTTTTCTGCAAAAGCCTGAGCTGCACGGGCTTCGATTTGCTCAAGTTCAATGCTTTTAGCATGGTCTTTGGCAGCTTGACGTGCATGCTGGTTAATTAACAATTGTTTTAATTGTTTTGGATCTAGTTTTTCTTGGGCAGCCATATGAGCTATACGTTGCTCTTCGTTTTCTGCATCAAAAGCTTCTTGTTGAGCAAATTGCTCTTGGGCTTGCTCGAGAGCCTTAGCTATAGCTTGGCTTCGAGTTAAAAGAGGTTCAGGCTCTTTAGCTTCATGCTCAGCAAATAAATCTATTTCTTTTGGATCAAAAGTTGGCATAGCAAAATTATTGCCTTGGTAGTTAGCAAAAAGATCTACTTGAGGCACATTATTTTGTGGTTGCTCTTTGGCAGGAGCTGGGTTAAAGAGATCCTCAAAGTCATCAAAGAAGTTTTCTTTGTATTTGCCTTCGAGAGGTACTACCTCATCATCGCCATATTCCCAATAATTGCGTTTTGGGGTAAGCGATTGTGTTTGCTCATCTTTAGCTTGCGCTAGAGCTTGTTTAGCTTTGGCTACAGCCGCTTGTACGGCAGCAGGAAGTTTAACTTTAGGTTTTTTCTCTTCTTGGGCTAATTGTTGCAGTTCAAGTAATTTATCAAATTGCTCTGCCTCAAAAGCTCTTTCTTCTTGCTCTTGAGCTGCCACTTTACGTTGCGCTTGCTCAAAAGCTTGCTGTTCTTTTAAGAGAGCTACAGCCTTTTCATCTTCGAGAGATTGATGAGCTTTCCATTCATGAATGGTCATATACACATCTTTGGTGCTAATTTCATGAACTTTTTTGCCCGCAAAAGTTTGCTCGTATAAATCACTAATAATATTTTTCGCTAGATTAACCTGCTTTTCTGTATCTGCTAGAAGTTCAATTCTAAAATTGTTTCCTCCTATTTCTACGCCTAGTTCGCTTTCAATGAGATATAGGTTTTCATTGTCAACGCCAACTAGAGCTTGCAGATTCTCAATTACTTCAGGTTGGAGAGAAAAACTTGTTCTTATAGACAAAATATTATCCTTACTTACTTAGTTTGCTAAAAAATTTTTTCCTTTTATATTATATCTTAATTCGCGATGAGAAATAAAAGAGATAAGCCAAAGCCATATAATACAAAAAAAATCCCCACCTCACAGAGGTAGGGAAATGGGGGTAATTATTCTTTAGCCGTACTTTGGTTGTAAATTTGCATAAACTCAGGCTCATAGATAATACGTTTACCCAAGTCTTGCGCTTTTTTCAGTTTACTCGACATGCCAGCAGTTTCAGGCGTACCTGCAACAACGAGAATATCTAGTTCATTGGTTACCGAGCTCGAGAACTTACCACCTGACTCTTTGATAAAGTTACTAAAGGCCTTACGATCCATAGACTCAAGTCCCCCTGTAATACAAACCTTTTTATTAGCAAAAATATTACTAAACTCAGGTTTGTTTTCAATGAGAGTAACCCCGTAACCTAAAAGCTGTTTAATTACGGCTAAATTACTTTCTTGCTTAAAGTAAGCAACTATATTTTGGTAAGTAATTTCCCCTATGAGGTTGAGCGTTGGCGCCTCTAAAGCTTGCTTGAGATCGAGGACATATTCTTGAGTTATAGCCTCATACTCTTGACGTGTTGAGCCATTTACTTTGCGATTGAGTAAATCAAACTTAGTATAAGTTTGTCCCACATGAAGAAATACTTCTTGCTGTGGACTAATTTTTACTCGTAAATCGCTCGTTCCTGAGGCATATAACCCAGGTACTTGCACTCCTACTTCTTGGGCAAAATCTGCTCCTTGCAGTTGCTCAGACTGGGTATAACGACTTTGCAGATGTCTGAGCATTAACGAGTAGTTTAATGCTAGTAAGAGCTTACCTTCATCAAAGTCTAAGAGAGCTTGAGTATTTGGTAAGAGCTGTGGACTTACAAGTTCTACCGAAGCTGAATCTCCGACACCATTGATACCAATTGAACGTAAGAAGTCGGCAATTTTTAGCGTCATCTTTTCGTTTAAACCTGTAGCTATAGCTTTATAGGCTTTCCCCCCAAACAGCTCTTTGCTAATAAAGCTTTTACTTACTTGCTTCCAGTTATAGTCAGAAGTTGCCTCTTTGGCTTTAAGTTTTTGCTTATAAGGGGCTAGTAAAGCTTTAAATTGATTTTGGCGCGTTTGCAGATCCTGACTTAAAAGACTAAAGTACTTGTGCATGCGCGAAGCAAAATGCATAGCATAACTTGGAGCTTTTTCCAGCAGTTGTAAAAAGTCACACAGGTTAGCAATAATTAAACTGCGGGTAGTATAACCTAATTTAGTAAAGTTAACTTCTTTAGAGTTAAGGAAAAGATCTAGGTTATCTCCCACTTTAGCAATTTTACTTTGGTGCTCGGCAAGTAAACCTTCGAGCTCTTGCTCATAGTTTTGATCAAGTAAAGGATCGAGAGTTAAAATGCCAACATTATGCATTACCTTAAGATCATTCATTTGCTTAGCAAAGGCGAGATTTAAAGGTTCGGCATAACGGTTAATTAACTCTACACGAGCATAGAGCTCATTAAACACTAAACTATGTTGTACTCTTTGGGCAAAGGCCGCAAACTGCGTCGCAGGGAAAAGCTTACCTTGAGTTAAGCTTAAAGCAAGCTTAACTTGCTCGTTGGTGAGCAAACTAACTCCTGCTTGGAGTTGAGCATAGGTAAATAAATAAGCATAAATACCATGCTGACGCTCGGTATTAAGTAAACTTCCCGAAGCTACATAAGATGCTAAATCTGCATTATAGTACTCAGGAATTTGACTTACACTTTGTTCTTGGGCAGTATTATAAGCCCAGGTTAAAGGTAAAGCCTCAGCCTGCTCGTCCACTTGCTGTTTATGCTCTTGATAACGACGCATAAACTCGCTTTCGAGGTGTTTACCTTTGGCTAATTCTTGAGCATCTGCTTGCACTTGCGGAGCATAGGCTTGCACATAGTCTTGCTCTTGTAAACTATGATAATCAAAAGCTAAACGCTCTTCGAGATTTAATTGCGGTGAAGTAAAACGTGATAAATAGGTAAGAATATAGTCACGTTGATCACGGGCAAAATCTTGCTCTTGAGCTAAAAACTCTTGCACCCAAGGATAACCTGCAGTTTTTTGCACAAGACTTTCGCGAGCTTGACGCATCCACTCTTCAAAATCAAAATCACTGTCAAGTTCAAGCACTTGCTCGCCTTGCTCTGCTAAAGCTTGGAGCTCAGGCTCAGCAAAAACTTGCTTAAATTCTTTATAAGCAGTTTTAACGGCATCAGTTAAACCATAGGCTTGGGCATTGCTAAACACCTGGGCAAAAAGTTGACTGAGCTCTTGGGCAAGGTCAGCGAGATGCTCGGCACTACTCTGTGCCAATACCTCATAGTTTTGTGAGGCAATTAAATCCTTACTGCTTAGACGCGTTAGTTTAGGGTTGAGATTACCTCCTAAAAACTCAGGTAAAGCAAAAGTATGCTCGTGAGTTGCTTGCTCTAGGTTCAACTGAGCCTTGTTGGCAAAGAGCTCTTGGGCTTGTGCTTTGAGCTGAGGATAACTCGCTAAAAGTTGAGCTAAATAGCCCCAGGTTAAACTAATTTGGTTTAAGAGAGAATTATGCTTACTTACTCCAGCGACAAACTTAGCAAAGGTAGAGGCATAATCTTGACTAGTATTAGCAAGTAAAAACTGTTTAAAACTCTGCTCACAAGCTTGCCATGGACTGGAAAACGTATGCGCTTGTGCCTCAACAAAGTGAGCATAGTCTTGGAGGCTAAATAAACTTGCCAGTTGCTCTTGCCCAGCAAGAAGATCTCTTACTTTTTCACGATAAGCACCATAAGTTGGGTCTTGCTTGCCCTGTTGCTCTTGCACCTTAGCTAAAAAGCGCGTTTCTAGAGCTTTAAGATAGTCCGCACGTAAACTATAGGCTAAAGTAAAAGCTGGCTCGTGCACTACTAGAGCTTTAGCCAAGTCAGATACTTGGCTTAAAAAGCCCTCTTGTCTAAATTTATAGACATCGGCATAGCTACTTACTGCTCCTAGGGTAACAAATTGTTCGAGAATATTTGGTCCTAAGCCTTTGAGTTCAATACCGTCTTTAGAGTAGAAAAACTCAATAGCTCCATTTAATTGCCCCACACAGTTATGGGCAGGATTAGAACAACTTAAAGAACCACTTTGCATTACTTTAAAGCGTTGCTGGTTCTTGCTTGCATCCTTGCGTAAAGAAGCTTGATTATAGAGCTGGTAGAATTTAGCCTTGTACTCTTTAGCTTTTAACTCCTCAGTGGCATGCTGATAATAATACTGAGCAAGCATTAATTCTTTGAGTTGAGCAAAATCACTAGCTTTTTTACCCTTGAGTTCGGGCTCTTTACCCTCGAGCGTAAGAGCTAGAGCTTGCTCGAGTTCACTATCTAAAGTCAGAGGTAAATCTATGGCTGTACGTACCTTAAAGTCTAAAGCCCCTAAAGTACGATAATCGGCAATGGCTAAATCTTGTCCATTTTGGCGATTAAGCTGTTGTAAGCGTGTGTCTTGCACTAAAAACGAACCACACTCAGGGCACGTAGGCAGTATATTTATTGGTAAGGCATCGGCTTTACGCTCTTCAACTACTGCCTCTTTTACCACCGGAATTACTTCTCCACCACGATAAATTATTACCTGATCTTGTTGATAAAGATCCATGCGTTTGAGTAAGTAATAGTTATGTAAACTTAAACTACTAATGGTTACTCCACCAACAAAGCAAGGTTCTACCTTAGCTACAGGACTAACTATGCCCGTACGCCCTATATTGGTTACTACATCAAGTAATTGGGTTTTTGCTTCGTTAGGTAAGAATTTGTAAGCTATAGCCCACTTCGGAGAGTTAGCTATCCAACCTACCATTTCTTGGTCAGTAAGATTATTTACTTTAAATACAGTTCCGTCTATATCAAAATCTAAACTTGGACGTTGTTCGCTTATCTGGTTATAAAAGTTAGTTATTTCTTTTTCGCTTTTTACTAGTTGCACTAACTCAGAAACCGTAAAACCTACGCGACGGGCAAACATTAAAAGATCATAGTGCGTATCACTAGCAAACTCAGGAGCACTGATGTTTTCATGCTGGTTAACCGCATAGGCCATAAAGCGCAAAGGCATTTGTCGTGGCAGGTTATCAATTATGTAAAGATCGTTTTTCTTTACCACTTTACGATAAGGTTCGCGCGAAACAAAAGCTCCAGCAGCATTGCGTAAATTAGCTAGTGGCTTGCGTTTGTAACGTTTATACAAGGCATTGAGATAAGAAAACTCTTGCTGTTGCATAATAAGTTCGCCTCGCACTTCAAGAGTATTCTCTTTTCCTGTTTTGGCAAACTCTTCCATAAGTTCAGGAATTTCTTGCGGAATATTAGGTACTCTTTGCACATGCGGGGTAATATCATAACCGCGACTACCATCTCCACGCGTTGCCCCTGTGACTAATTTACCATTGCGATAAATTAAAGAACAGGCAATTCCATCAAACTTAGGTTCGGCACAAAAAACTATTTTAGCTTTTTTCTCGCCCCGTTCACGGCTATATACTTTAGCCACACTGTCATAAAACTGTTTAAACTCAGGTGCCGAGTAAACATTACTTAACGAAAGCATAGGAATATCGTGACTAATAATTTGGCTTTGGTATTGCTCAGCTAAATTATTAATTTCTTCCTCGCTTACTTGCGGATAATGCTTTACTACTTGCCAAGGCTCAAATTGGCTTTTACTTTGTAAAAGCACAGCATAGAGTTCATCATCTATAGCTTGGTTTTGCCCTTGCTCTTGGGCATGGATTATCTCTTGTTTTTTATCGCTCTGTAAGTCCGAGCCTACTTGATCTTTTACTAAAAAATGCTCAAAGTGGCTTAAATAAAAATCACTATAAGTAGTTTCGTAATACTCGAGTTCTTTTACCAGCATGTCATACTCATAATCAGAAACCTTACTGAGCGACTGTTGGTAATAACTAATTTTTAAGTCTTGAATTTGACTTCTTAATTGCTCAAGGTGAGCTAAGAGTTGAGCAGTGATTAACTCTTGCTTACTTTGATAGGCAAGAAAAATTTGTTGCGTCATAATAAATAGATGCCATTAAGTTTTTGTCTCTATTATAACCAAATCAAACCGAGCTAACAAAAAAAAGACCCTGGTTAGACCAGAGTCATTTTTTTAATTATAAGAATTTTCAAAATCTTCCATTAAAGCTTGAAGATTATCATTTTTTGAGGTATTACGTAATTTTTTGAGAGCCTTAGCTTCGATTTGACGAATACGCTCACGAGTTACGTTAAATTGTTTACCAACTTCTTCTAGAGTATACTCGCGTGGCATACCTATACCTAGACGCATTTGGATAACAGTTCTTTCTCTTTCATTTAAAGTTAAAAGAAGTTGATCCACAGCTTCGCGTAGGTTTTGTTGTAAAGCAATTTCAAGCGGATTTGCTACGCTTGTATCCTCTAAAAAATCTCCTAATGATGTATCTTCATCATCACCTACAGGGTTTTCCATAGAAATAGGTTCTTTAGAGATTTTTAAGACACGACGAACCTTGTCTTCGCTAAGATTCATTTCTTTAGCTAATTCATCAATAGATGGTTCGCGTCCTAGTTTTTGCACTAATTCACGGTTTACACGATTAAGTTTATTAATCGTTTCAATCATGTGCACTGGAATACGAATCGTACGAGCTTGGTCAGCAATTGCACGCGTAATTGCCTGACGAATCCACCAAGTAGCATAAGTCGAGAATTTATAACCACGTTTATACTCAAACTTGTCTACAGCTTTCATTAGACCTATATTACCTTCTTGGATAAGATCTAATAAATGTAAACCACGGTTAGTGTATTTTTTAGCAATGGAGATAACTAGACGTAAGTTAGCTTCTACCATTTCAATTTTTGCTCGACGTGCTTTTTCGTAAGCAGTTTGAATACGCTCAGATAAGTCACGAATTGACTCTATGTCTAATTGATACTCGCTTTCGAGTTCTTTGTAGTGTTCTAGAGTCTCAACGATAATATCTTTATAGTTTTTCACGCGACGTGTCCAATCGCCATCTTTGCGCACAATTGGACTGTCACCATTGAGCAGATTCTCAAACCATGCAGCATCTATATTCGCAATTTGTTTTAAAATTGCTTGACGCGTTGCTGGTTTAGCTCTTGGTAATTCAATTAAGTATTTTAATAATTGTTTGTCGTTTGCCTTAACGTCTTGGTAAAGGTTACGAACAAACTCAAGCATTTTATCAAACGCATATGGCGTTAGATTAAATGATAAAAATTCATTTTTTAACTTCTCAATGTCTTTTAATACATTGCCAGTTAATTGTTTTTTACGATTTAAAGTAGGGTGATTATGGAGCTCAGCTAATACTTTTTCTTGTAATTCACGTAAAGAGTTAATACGCTCGTTGGCAATTTTAGCATCTACAGCCTTGTCGTCGATATCACTCATGTGATAGTCGTCATCAAAACCACCAACTATATCCATAATGCCGTCGCTATCATCATCAAAAGCATTAAAAATTTCAGTAATTTTACGATTTGATGAAAGAATAGCTTCATATTCTTGGAAAAGAACGTTTAGAACTTCAGGGTATTCTGCGATAATTGATTGAATCTCGGTCATAGATTCTTCAATACGCTTAGAAATTTCAACCTCACCTTCACGGTTTAATAGGTTTACTGCCCCCATTTCTTTCATGTAGATACGTACTGGATCTGATGAACGCGAACCCGAAGAGGTAGCAGTTGGAGTACTACGTGCGTCATTACTATCGCTCTCCATTTGCATAACGTCTACTTCAAAGTCTTCGTGCACTACACGGATTGAGTAGTTATCTTCGAGATATTTAACTAATAGCTCAATTTGTTTATCAGAATAATCTGGGAATTCCTCTTGAAGTTTAGCGGTAGTAATAAAGCCATTTTCGTTAGCTTGATCAACTAAACTTTCAATTGTTTCTAATTCATCCTCTTCAAATCTTAACGAAGTCGCTTCCTCAACTTCATCTAATTCGTTTTCCGGGTCATATGAGTCGAACTGAGCGTCGTTATGATTTTGGTTAAAATTTTTCATTAAGTTGTAAATCCTGAATGTAAAGCTTAATTTAATAAAATTATTTTTTATCTTTACCGCAAAGGATCAAGTTAAAGCTTTCTCACACCTAAAATCTGAATTCTGTAGTCTTAACTCGCATTCAGCTAGGTACTTTACTGCTTGATTTTGCTATGTAATATAGCTAATCTAACTCTGAACTTTTGTATCTTCTGCAAAACTATCCCCTGTTTATTCTACCCTAATAGCAATCTCACAAGGAAGTCATAACAATATAGAAAAAAGAATAAGTTAGTAACTTTTTTCCTGCTCAAGTACTTTCATACTTCCGCAGCTTCTCAAATCTGTTATTATAACAAATTTTATTAGTTAGAGCTAATATATTTTTTTGTCTTAATGTGCAAAAGGCCTCCCGAGGGAGACCTTTAGACGCTTCGAATAGTTTTGGTAAGATATTATTTACCGTAGTTGTATACGTGTTTAGCTAAATCTAATACTTTGTTAGAGTAACCGATTTCGTTATCGTACCAAGTAACTAGTTTGAAGAATTTGTCAGTTAAACCGATACCAGCTTTAGCATCGAAGATTGAAGTGTGAGTATCACCATTGAAGTCTGTTGATACTACTTCATCTTCAGTGTAAGCTAAGATACCTTTTAATTCACCTTCAGCAGCTGCTTTAACTGCTTGGCAGATTTCTTCGTATGAAGTTGATTTTTCTAAGTTAACAGTTAAGTCAACTACAGAAACGTTAGGAGTAGGCACACGGAAAGCCATACCTGTTAATTTACCGTTTAATTCAGGGATAACTTTACCTACAGCTTTAGCAGCACCTGTTGATGAAGGGATGATGTTTTGTGCAGCACCACGACCACCTCTCCAGTCTTTTAATGAAGGACCGTCAACAGTTTTTTGTGTAGCTGTTGTAGCGTGAACTGTAGTCATTAAACCTGAAACGATACCGAATTTTTCGTGAAGAACTTTAGCTAATGGAGCTAAACTGTTAGTTGTACATGAAGCGTTAGATACGATGTCTTGACCAGCGTAAGTTAAGTGGTTAACGCCCATTACGAACATTGGAGTAGCATCTTTAGAAGGACCAGTTAAAACAACTTTTTTCGCACCAGCTTCGATGTGTTTACGAGCTGTTTCGTCAGTTAAGAAGATACCAGTAGCTTCGATAGCGATATCAACACCGATTTCGTTCCATTTTAAGTTAGCTGGATCACGCTCAGCTGTAACACGGATAGTTTTACCGTTAACAACTAATTGACCGTCTTTAACTTCAACAGTACCTTTGAAACGACCGTGAGTTGAATCGTATTTTAACATGTAAGCCATGTATTCAGCATCGATTAAGTCATTGATACCTACAACTTCAAAATCTTCTGGACGCTCAACAGCAGCACGGAAAACAAAACGACCGATACGACCAAAACCGTTAATACCTAGTTTAATTGTCATTGATTGATACTCCTTGTTTTTAGCATATAGCTTAAACAATTAATTGTGAATAATAAAAAACTCTATAAATTAGGTTAGTGTAGCTTAAATTAATTTATAAAGTCATTAGCTTAAGTACATTAGTATGTAATAACCCAAAGTATATACATTTATTATTGCTGTTACAAAGTTAGTAACGGTTATTACACTTAATGACAAACTAACTTACAAGTTTTGTAAGTCTGTGAGACTGAGCCAGAGTAAAGAATTATTCTTTACTCTAACTCTTTTGAACCGCAAAGGTTACAGGATAAGTCTTTTATCCTAAATTCGGTTGAAACCATTTTTTTGTGAAACGCTTGTGAATTTTCACGGTAAAGAAATTTTAATTTTTTCTTCTTTTCCCTTTTTTGGTTCGCCTATATTATACCGCTAATTGGAAAATATTTTTAAATTTTTCCGCAATTATTTTTTAATATTTTTTTCTTCTGGTTAAAAATACTGAGCTTAAACCCCGATAGATTCGTGTTTTTTGTTTTGAGCTTGCCAGAAATAGGCAAGGTTAATAACCTTGCTAACTAGTCAAGTAATTTGTTTTCGTTTTCCCCTAGGGCAAAGAAATTTTCCCTTCTGGGAATTTTTCACAGGTTTTTGTTAAATTACCAAGCTCAATGTTAATAATTGTTAAGCTAGCTAGTACCTAAAAGTTGCAAGGCAAAGAAAAAAGAAAAAACCTCGCTAATTTATACGCAAAAGCAGAGCTTAGAGTAAGGCTCAAGCTCTGCTTTAGGGGAAAAACTGAGAAAACTTTTATTACATCTTTGCTCTTTGCCTAGTCTAAGTTAGGCTTTAGAGCTTGCTTTTTTTGCACCTGAGCTTAGCTTTTACCTTAGCTAGATGTTAAAAGTAGCTCTTTTGCTTACCTTTTTTTACTAGCTCAAACTTTAACTGAACTAGATGCTTAACTTGGCTAAGCTCTCTTGCTTTATATGCTTTCTCGAGTTTAAATAATTAACTTTTACTTTTGGTTAATTACTTTTTATTACTTTTTATTAAAGAATAATCGTTTTGTTTTGGAAAACAAAAATACGATCATGCAGAGCTAAATCTAAAGCACGTGAAAGAACAGTTTTTTCTACATCACGTCCTGCTTTCATCATAGCTTCGGCAGTAAAAGTGTGGTCTACATTTATTACGTTTTGCATAATAATTGGACCTTGATCTAGCTCATTATTAATAAAGTGAGCCGTTGCCCCGATAATTTTTACCCCACGCTCATAAGCTTGTTGATAAGGTTTAGCCCCAATAAACGCAGGTAAGAAGGAGTGGTGAATGTTAATTACACGATTTGGGTAACGTTCCACAAACTCAGGGTTAAGCACACGCATGTATTTTGCTAGAACTATATAGTCAGGAGAAAACTCATCGATTTTGTCTGCTAAAAGCTTATCATGCTCCACACGGGTTAAATTCTGGTGGCTAATGCAGAAAAATGGAATATCAAACTTTTCTACTAGCGAACGTAAAGTATCATGGTTACCAATTACGGCAGCTATTTCTACATCTAACGCACCATAATAGTTTTTCATCAGAATGTCACCTAAACAGTGTGCTTCTTTAGTAACCAGAATTACAATACGTTTTTTTTCTTGCCCTAGTAGACGTAGATTAGCTCCCTCAGGTAAAGCTAAGCGTAAATCTTCTAAAAGAGTAGTTTCATTGAAAATACCTTCTAGTTCCGTACGCATGAAAAAGTGTTTAGTTTCAAAATCCACAAACTCATTATTGTGGAGAATGTTTAATTGATGTTTATAACAAATATTAGTAATTTTTGAAATTAAGCCTTTGTCATCTGGACAATCAGCTAGGAGAATTTTTTTCTCAATCATGGTATATTTTGTTTCTATAAATTATAGTTAGAATGCAGTAAAGATATAACCTGCTAAAGAATATACATACCTTTTAAGATTTTTCAACTGAAATTAGGTATAATAAAGGATAACATTCAATATTACAAAGTTATTTTTCTTTTGCTCCTTAACATCGAGGCTGATAAATTATGGTTGGACGCGAATTAAGAAATCGTTCAAGTGATCGTAGTCTAGATGAAAAGAAATCTCTCATAGAAGCTATTGTCAAAGTTGACCCTAACATTGAAAAATTCTATGAGGCAGGACGTGTCTTAACCGGCATTAATCGTCAGGTTCTCTTCGAAGCAGGAGACTTGGCTGATCGTATCTACCTTCTTCTGGATGGAAATATTCAAGTTTACACTAATAATGATGATCATGAATTAGTTTTAAATTACCTTAATGGACTTAACTTTTTCGGTGAAATGGGATTTGTTGGTCAAGAATCACGCCGTAGCGCAAGTATTCGTTGCCGTACCGATTGCATTTACGTAGAAATGGAATACTCCAAATTTAAGGAATTTATTAAAGAATATCCAGGTATTCTCAAAACCCTTTGTGAACACCTAGCACGCCGCTTAAAACATACAACGCAACAAATATCTTCCATGGCATTTGATGATGTCCACGATCGTGTCATTGAAACTCTTTTCCAATTAGGACGTGGAGTAGACGCTATTTCTCACCCTTGCGGAAAACAAATTCGGGCTACGCGCCAAGAAATTGCAAATATGTTAGGCTGTTCGCGTGAAACAGTAGGAAGAGTAATTAAAGCCTTAGAAGACAAAGGATTAATTCAATCGCGTGGTAAAACCATGGTTATTAATTATCCGCGTTCCTATCGTGATGAACCTTCAAACTCTGCTTATCGTCATGAAGAAATTAATGATTTTTATGATGATGACGAATTTGAAGATCTAGATTAACATTTTTTCTAACAACCACCAAACTCTGTTTGGTGGTTGTTTTCCCTATTGTTCTATGAATCTCTATCAAAACCAAGAACTTTGGCTCGAACTCTATACTTCTTTAAAGCAAAAATACCCTCAACTCGAGATGGCTTTTGCTCCAGAAGTTCTATTTGCTCCAACAGACGAGCAAATTAATTGGCCAGTTTGGCAAAAACTTAGACAAGATTTTTATGACCAATTGCGCCAAATAAATGTAAACTGGCAAGATTTTGTTACTAGTCACAACCAAGCAAAGTGGCAAACAGCCTTTGCTTTACTTACCCTTTGGCGTCAGGCTTTACCTTTTTTACGCCCGCAAGTAAACCAAAATCTGCGCATTTTGCAAAATAATCCCCCTTATTGCCTCACGCGTAGTCTAGTAATTGCTTTAACTTTATTGCCGCAACTCGAACAAATTATTCAGCAAGGGCAAGGCGATGCTCGCTTATGCCAACTCTTAGGGCAAGTGGACTTTCGTTTTCCTTATTACCCCGAACAAGAAAAAAGAGAGCTCATGTGGTTATTAGACAAGGCTGAACCACAAAACTACGCTCAACTTTTAGATGCCTATTTTCTTGAGGCTAAGCCTCTGGGCAAGGTCGAACAAAGCACAGTGTTTTATAATAGCGAATTCTATTGCCAAGGGGTATTAACGCCTCGTCCTGGAACCGAAGCTGTAGTTGAGCAAATTGTCGAAGCGGCAACAAGCTTTATTCAAGCCAATTGGCAAGAAATTAGTAGTCGCCCTCGTCCGTTTAATATAGTGGATTTAGGCTCAGGTTCAGGTTGTCTGGGCATTAGTATTTTGCAAGAACTTGTGTTAAAGTTTGCTAAAACTAACTTAAACTTTAGTCTTATTAGTGTGGATATAGATGAGCAAGCTCTTGCTGTAAGCCAACACAACCAAGACAAGTGTTTAAACCCAGATCCTCTCAATTGGGATAAAAGTGATCCTTTTGCTTGTGCCTTAAGCAAAAATCCTGCTCTCAAGCAAAAATTTAATGCTCGAGTGCAAAAAAGCAATTGGCTCGAGGCAATTGACGCCCCAGTAGATCTCCTTGTTTCCAATCCCCCTTACATAGAAGCTGATGATCCGCTCTTGGTTTATAGTCAAGATGACCCTTGGTTAGCTCTAGTAGCTGACAAGCAAGGCTTACAAGCCTATGAAACTATTTTAGCCCAGGCACCAAGAGTTCTTGCCCCACAAGCTTTAGTGGGCGTAGAATATGGTTATCAACAAGAGCAAGCAGTTACCCAACTAGCCCAAAGCAATCGGCAATATCATCTTCTCAAAAGCTTTGTCGACTATGGTGAACAACCGCGTGGTACTATTTGGCTCTGGCAAGAAGATAAATGATATAATAACAAAAAATTAAAACTTTCTCTTTGTAAATTAAATGAAAAAAAGATTAACAAAATGGCTGGGGATTCTCGGCTTGTCCCTTATTGCCAGTGGTTGTACCAATTACTCAGTAGTAAATGTCCCATTTATTAGTAACAACTATCGTTATGTTACCCTGAGTGTAAGTGATTTTGATTTATATAATGAAATTCGCGATCAATTAGCTCGTCAAGATATTATGATCCTTGATGCTAATACGCCTCAGAGCCAACTTAAACAGGTAGTAAATCAAGTAAATGCTGCTATGCAGGCAGCCAATAAGCAAGTGCCAAAGCGCAGAATTACTTATTTACCAACTTCACAAAATGCAAACCCGCTTGGCATTACCAGTATTAGCCAGTGTAGCGGAGAAAATCTCAACTTTAGTTGTGTGCAAAACTTTATTCCGCACGTTAATATCCAAAACTATACCCAAACAACTAGCGTTTTATCACGCCTTCCTGACGGAAGTACAGGACAAGTTCTCTACTTAGGAGCAATTGTTGGGGAAATAGATTTACCTACGCTAGGCGTAATTAATTTACGTGATATCCAAAACGATATCCAATTAAACGATGACACCCAACCTTTAGCCCAAGTAAGGGCAAGTGCGCAAAGTACTCAGCTCTTGAAAAAAGCTGTAGCTGAATCTATTGTAGGTAAAATTGTCTTTGTTCTCGAAGACCAAACCTTACGTGAAATAAAAAAACAATAAGTTGAATGACTTTATTAAAATTTTCTGCCGAAACCTTAGCTAAGGATTTAGCTCAACAAGGTTACCCAAATTACTTTTTAATTACCGGAGCTGACTTACTTTTACAAAAAGAAGCTACCGAGGCAGTGCAAAAACTCGTTACTGATCCCCAAGGCTATTATGCTTGTGAGGAAGTAGAAATTTACACTGACGCCGACAAGTATAACCTCAATGAGCTCTTGCTTGATGTTAACCAAGTAGGCTTATTTGGGGTGCGTAAATTTATAAAAATCATTATAAACCGTAATGTAACGGCAAAAGTGCTTAGCGACCTCAAAGAACTAGCTCAAGCTAATGATCAGTTTCATGTTTATGCCTTTATTCTTCTCAATTGGGAAAGAAAAAATGAGTCCTCGCCTTTATATAAGGTATTTCAACAGCAAGTAAACTGTGCCCAAATTCCTTGTGAGCCACTTAGCGGTGATGCCTATCGGAGTTGGATTCGTAAACGCCTGCGTAAGTATCATTTTACTTTTGCTGATAACGTAATTAACTTTCTCTATGAACGTTTTGAAAATAATATGTTCATGTTGCAACAATTGCTCGAACAATTACGTTTACGCGATATTAAGGAAATAGACATTAAACTTATCGAACAAACTTCCCAAGAGTTTTCCGATTACTCAGTTTTTGATTTAATGCCTTATGTTGTGGCAGGTAATATTCGCAAAGCCAAGGCCGTACTCGATTATTTGGTGTACCAAAAAGGTGAGTCTCTGGGGCTCATTATTGGCGTTATGCGTCGTGATTTAATCAGAATCTACTCTTATCGCTCCCATAGCCAAGTAAGCAGTGCTGCTGAGTTTATGACTAGTGCTCTCGCCCATCAAGGGCTTAGCCCATTACAAAACCAGCAATTTAAAAAGTTTTATTGGGATAAGGACAAACGACGTTATTATGAAACCTATTTGCGTACTATAGGTTCGCGCGATCGCCTCTATCGCCTCTTTATTTATCTGTGCGATATAGATATAGCCAACAAAACTATTTTTAATACAGATACAACTGTAGAACACTTAGGTTATTTCTTTACCGAATTTACCTCACGTAATCCTTTTGCTTTACGCTCGTGTGAAATTTTTAAAGATAAGTACATAACCTACAGTGATGTAAACTAAAAAAAAGACCTCAAACGAGGTCTTTTTTTATGGGTAAAATTTATTTAACGACAATATTTAGTAGTTTGTTTGGTACGTAGATAACTTTAACTACTTGTAAGCCTTCGGTAAATTTAACTACATTTTCATCAGCAAAAGCAGCTTCACGTACTTGCTCTTCTTGTGCATCTGATGCTACTTCTAAACGAGCACGTAATTTACCATTTACTTGCACCACAATTAGTTTAGTATCTGTAACTAGAGCATCCTTGTCTGCTTCAGGAAGTAACTCAAAGTCTAGTACTGTATCTTGCTCTAAAAGTTGCCATAGAGCATGGGTAATATGTGGGGTAAATGGGTGAAGAAGTTTAACTAAATTAAATACAGCTTCGTACATTACCGCAAAGTCTAAACGCTCAGCTAGTGGGTGTTTAGTTAAAGAGTTCATTAACTCCATTACCGCAGCTATTGCCGTATTGTAAGCTTGACGATCTACGTCATCACGTACTTTAGCAATAGTTAAGTGCACTAAGCGACGGATTTCTTTTTGTTCCTTACTTAAGTAAGCATGGTTAAAGCTAAAGTCAGTAATACCTTTTTCTTTAGCACCTAAAACCACATCATGGCTAAGGTTCCAAACACGACGTAAGAAACGGCTTGCCCCTTCTACCCCAGCTTCTGACCATTCAAAAGCAGCTTCGGTAGGAGCCCCGAACATAATATATAGACGTACAGCATCGGCACCATAGTTTTCTAACATCTCAGTTGGAGAAACTCCATTTAACTTAGATTTAGACATTTTTGGTAAACCAGCATAAACTACATCATATTTACCGTCTTTAGTTTTACCTGCAAGAATTGCACCTTTTTCGTCACGGATAACATCTACTTCACTTTGAGGAATCCAAACGCGCACGCCATTGTCATCATGGTAGTACCATGCGTGATTTAGCACCATTCCTAGAGGTACATATTTAGTTACTGGCTCATCACAAGTTACAAAACCAGCATCACGAAGAAGTTTGTGGAAGTAACGAATGTAGATTAAGTGTAAACATGCGTGTTCAATACCCCCTACATAGTTATCTACAGGTAACCAGTAATTAGCTTCTTCTTTGTTTAGCATGCCACCTTCAAAGTGAGGCGAAGTATAACGGGCATAGTACCAAGAAGACTCAACGAAAGTATCAAAAGTATCTGTTTCACGTGTTGCAGGTTGACCTTGGTAAGTAGTTTCTTTCCAAGCTTGGTTGTCAACTAATGGGTTAGTTACTTCTTCACCTAGAGTTACATCTTCTGGCAGAACAATTGGTAAGTCTTGTTCTTCTACTGGCACTACCGAACCATCAGCTAGACGTACCATAGGAATTGGACAACCCCAGTAACGTTGACGTGAAACACCCCAGTCGCGCAGACGGAAGTTAACTTTAAACTCACCTAAACCTAGAGATTCAAGTTTTTTACCAATAGCAGCGTGAGCTTGTTCTGAAGTTAAACCATCAAACTCACCTGAGTTACAAAGAATACCTTTTTCGCCATAAACTCCTGCACTATAGTCCCAAGTTGAACCGTCTTGGGCTTTAATTACAGGAAGAATAGGAATGCTGTATTTAGTTGCCACTTCCCAGTCACGTTCATCGTGAGCAGGAACACCCATTACTGCTCCCGTACCATAGTTCATTAAAACATAGTTAGCAATATAAAGAGGTACGAGCTCGCCAGTTAGTGGATGAGTTAGTTTAACTCCTGTATCAAAAGCTAATTTTTCAATTGTAGATAAATCAGCTTCTGAAGTTTTCATTACTTTACATTGTTCTACAAAAGCATTAACTTCTTGGTTTTGTGCCGCTAAAGCTGTTGCTAAAGGATGCGTTGCAGCTATAGCTGCAAAGGTAACGCCCATAAATGTATCAGGACGAGTTGTAAATACTGTAATTTTACTTACTTGTTCGTCAAGTTGGTAACCGTTTTTCTCAGTTACATTAAAAGTAATTTCTAGACCTTCAGAACGTCCAATCCAGTGACGTTGCATTTGACGTACGCGCTCGGGCCATTGCTCCATAGTATCAAGACTATCTAAAAGTTCTTGAGCATAGTCTGAAGTACGTAAGAACCATTGATCTAATTCTTTTTGTACTACTGGAGTATCACAACGCCAACAACGTCCGTCTACTACCTGCTCGTTAGCTAGTACAGTTTTATCTACATTACACCAGTTAACCGCAGATTTTTTACGGTAAGCAATACCTTTTTTGAAAAGCTCAGTAAAGAATTTTTGCTCCCATTTATAGTAATCCGGTTTACATGAAGTAATTTCACGATCCCAGTCATAACTATAACCTAGGCTCTTAACTGTTTGCTTCATTTTCGCAATGTTTTCGTAAGTCCATTTTGCAGGAGCTGTACGGTGAGCAATAGCCGCATTTTCTGCAGGCATCCCAAAAGCATCCCAACCAAATGGATTTAATACGTTTTTCCCTAACATACGTTGGTAACGTGCTACTACATCACCAATGGTATAGTTACGTACATGTCCCATGTGTAACTCACCTGATGGGTAAGGCCACATTACTAAACTATAGTATTTTTCCTTGCTAGGATCCATCTCCACATGGAAGGTATTATTTTCTTCCCAGTATTTTTGGGCTGCCGCTTCAACTTCGTGCGGCTTATACATATATTCGCTCATAAAAACCTTTTTTCTGTTAATGAAAATTACACCAATCAAACATAAAATTATCTTAATTTTATGCAAGTTAGACCTTGCATAAAAGATGAACAATAACTAGGATTGTGCATCTTCTAAACAAGGGAAACTAATCTTTAAATTATACTCCAATTTACTCTAGTTTGGGAAGATTATTTTTTTCCGCAATTTTTTCACATATTTAGGGCATTTCATAGTAATATATAGTAGAATAATACCCACAAGAACGCCCAGGAGTTAATTATTGCAATTTGCTCTAATTTAACTCTACCAAACAACATACCATCGCTATGGCTCTAATTAAAAAAGACATCAAATTCTTAGGGGAAACCTTCTCTTTCCCGGTAAAAGATACAGCTGAGCACCGTAATATTTCTGACCGTGCAGCCGAACGCTTAAATACCTACTATAATCTGGTACTAAGTAATTATCTAAATTCTTTACCTAATCTCAGTGAACGCGAACGTAAAGAGTTTAATCAAGTTCCTGAAGATAAGAAAAACTTTTTTGCCGCAACTATTTCTTATAATGCGGTAAAAGAACTGATTGTTAATGAAGATTTACGCAAAGAGCAGCATCGTAAAGATCAGGCTGCTCTAGCTGCCGTGGCTCAAGAACAAATTAAGTTAAACCAAGCTCTCACTGAGAGTAAGTCTAACCTGAGCCAACTCCAAGATAAAGTAAAAGAATTGCAAGATACTATCCATAGCCTCAATATGGATAAAGTTAATCTGCAACGTAATCTCGATACGGCAAATACGCGTTATCAAGATTTAGAATTAAACTTTAGATTTACTACCGATAACCTAGATAAATCTTTGGCTAAGGCTAAAGAAGACCTGAGTGAAGCAAAAAAACTTGCCGAACAAAATAGTCGAGCAGCCGAAGAAAAAGCAGAAAAAGCTTTAAAAGACCTTAAAGCTAGTCTCAATCAACAGTTAGCGGCAAGTAAAGAAAAGGCAGAACAAGAATTAGCAGCTTTACAAGCGCGTTATGAGCAAGAAAAAAGCGAGCATCGCAAAGCTAAAAACCAAGTTGCTAGTCAAACTGCCGAGCTTACAGATCTAACCCGTCAATTTGACTATATCAATCGTCAATACCAAGATCTAAGCGACAATTATAAAAGCCTCAAGCAAAATAAAACTGATCTCGACCTCGAACACGCCTCAGCTCTGGCTAAGGTGAAAAAACTTGAAGATGAACTTAAAAACGCTAAAAGCGAAAGTTCGGATTATAGTCAAAAACTAACGGCTGCTGTAGCGGCACAAGCGCAAGCGGAAAAAGAACTTAATGATCATCTCTCAAGAGCGAGTTATGTAGAAAATTCTCAAATTGAAAGCCTACAAAATCAGCTTAAAGCAAGCAGTAAGCAAGTAGAAGAACTTACTCAAGCTAAAGCACAACTCGAATTAGATCTGGCAGCTAAACAAGAAGCTTTAACTAAAGCTCAAAAAGAAGCTACGCGTCTTGAAGACCAACTTGCTCATGCTAATCAAGAATTAGAAAATCTTGAAGCCCTACAAGCAAGTAAAGAGCAAGTAGAACAAGAACTAGAACAACTGAAAAAAGAGCATCTTTCCTTAGTGGCTTCTCTTTTAGATGCCCAAGAAACTCAAGTTAAATACGAGTTAGCCCAAAAACAAATTGCTCAACTTGAAGAGCAATTAGTTGCCCACGACTATCAAAGTCTAAGCCAGCGTGAAAGTAAAGATAGCTTACAAGCAACTTCACAAAACCTCCAAAGTGAACTGCAAGCGAGCCAAGCTCAAGTGCTTACTTTACTGCAAGCAAAAGAAAATCTTGAGTTAGATTTTAGTGCTCTAAAAGAAGAAAAAGAAAAACTAAGCCAAGACTATGCTGAGTTAAAAGATCTTCCTGAGCAACTCGAGCAAGTGCGTGCTGAAAATCTTGAAGCTCAAGAGCAAGTAGATACTCTACTTAAAGCCAAAGAAACGCTTGAGTTTGATTATGAGGTGCTCAAAGAAGAAAAAGAAAAACTGAGCCAAAACTACTCAGAACTAAAAGATCTTCCTACACAACTCGAGAAAGTTCGTGCTGAGAACCTCGAAGCCCAAGAGCAAGTTGATACTCTTCTCAAAGCCAAAGAAACTCTTGAGTTTGATTATGAGGTGCTCAAAGAAGAAAAAGATAAACTGAGCCAAAACTATGCTGAGTTAAAAGATCTTCCTGAGCAACTCGAGCAAGTGCGTGCTGAGAGTCTTGAGGCACAAGAGCAAGTAGAAAGCTTACTTAAAGCAAAAGAAACGCTTGAATTTGACTATGAGGTGCTCAAAGAAGAAAAAGAAAAACTAAGCCAAAACTATGCTGAGTTAAAAGATCTTCCTGAGCAACTCGAGCAAGTGCGTGCAGAGAATCTCGAAGCGCAAGAGCAAGTAGAAAGCTTACTCAAAGAAAAGCAAACACTTGAATTTGACTATGAGGTGCTCAAAGAAGAAAAAGATAAACTGAGCCAAGACTATGCTGAGTTAAAAGATCTTCCTGAGCAACTCGAGCAAGTGCGTGCTGAAAGTCTTGAAGCCCAAGAGCAAGTAGAAAGTCTACTCAAAGAGAAGCAAACTCTTGAGTTTGACTATGAGGTGCTCAAAGAAGAAAAAGAAAAACTAAGCCAAGACTATGATGCGTTAAAAGATCTTCCTGAGCAACTCGAGCAAGTGCGTGCCCAAAATCTTGAAGCCCAAGAGCAAGTAGATAGCTTACTCAAAGAAAAACAAACCCTTGAGTTTGATCTTAAAGTGGCTAAAGAGCAAGAACAAAAATATCTTGCTGAGTACACTAAACTCAAAGATCTACCTCTAGCTCTGGAAAAAGAGCAAGAACAAAATCTTGAAGCCCAAACGCAAGTAGAAACTTTATTACAAGCTAAAACAAGCTTAGAAGCAGATATAACTAGCTTAAAAGAAGAGCTAGCTCTGGCTCGTGAGCAACTCGAAGTAATTTCTGTGGTAAATGAAGAATTACATCTTCAACTTGAAGAAATGCAAAATGAGTATACGCAAAGCGAATGCCAAGCTGCTATAGAGCAAGCGCAACTGCAAGCAGATCATTTAGTAACCCTCAATGACCATAAACGTTTACTTGATGCTGTAACTGCAAATGACTACCTCACCCTTGACTTAATTGAAAAATACTCAAGTCAAAACGAAGCTCGTCAATTAAACGACTTAAATCGAGCATATAAAGAACTTGAACACGCTCTTGAAGCTAAAGACCATGAAATAGATACTTATGAACAGTATCTCTTTAGCCATATGCAACAACTTCAAGCTCGTAATGACGAACTTGCGGTATTAAAAGCTAAATACCAGCACTTAAGCGAGAAAAATGAGCAGTTAACTAAAGCAAGTGAGCAACTTAAAGAGCAACAACAAAAAGTACAACAAGCTTATCAAGCTAACAGTGAACTCAAAACTAAACTTGATGCAAGCCAAAAACAGTACAATCAAGCTCTGCAAGGACAAGAACAACTGCGTCAAGCCCAAACTGCGTTACAAGCTCAACTGCAACAAGCTACTAAAGCTAGTCAAGAGCACGAGCAAAGTCTTGCACAACTGAGAGCGGAAAAAGAACAAGCTCAAGCTGAGTTAGACAAACTTGCTAAACAACACCAAGAAGCTCAAGAGCAAGTAGCAAGCCTACAAACGCAAGTGAGCGACAAAGAAGCTCAAGTTGCAAGCTTAGAAGCTCAAGTTAGCGACAAAGAAGAACTGACAGCTCAAGTTGCAAGCTTACAAACTCAAGTAGCTGACAAAGAAGCACTCGCAGCTCAAGTTGCAAGCTTACAAACTCAAGTAGCTGACAAAGAAGAACTCGCAGCTCAAGTTGCAAGCTTACAAACTCAAGTAGCTGACAAAGAAGAACTCGCAGCTCAAGTTGCAAGCTTACAAACTCAAGTAGCTGACAAAGAAGCACTGGCAGCTCAAGTTGCAAGCTTAGAAGCTCAAGTAGCTGACAAAGAAGCACTCACTTCTCAAGTTGCAAGTTTAGAAGCTCAAGTAGTAGCAAGTAAAGATTTAGCTAACCAAGTTGCAAGCTTAGAGGCTCAAGTAGCTGCAAGTAAAGACTTAGCTAACCAAGTAGCAAGCTTACAAGCTCAAGTTACAGCTAAAGCTGAGCAAGCTAGCCAAGCTCAAGAGCAGTTAGCTCAAGCTAAAGAACAACAAGTGGTGCTTCTAAATCAAGCAGAAGAGCGCTTAACTGCTTTAGCGCAAGAAAAAGACCAACAACATAAATTAGCAGTAGAAGCTTTAGAGCAACAACTTACTGCTTTACAAAAACAATCTGTATCTATGACAACATCAAAAGAGTATCAAGATCTACTGCAAGAGTTTGAGAATTATCGTCGCGAAAATAGCTTTAATCTCGAAGCTCTGCGTAGTGAAAAAACTCACTTAATTCAAAAACTAGAGCGTAACCAAGAAGTATTAGTTAATTTAAGAAGTCGTTACGAAAAAGAAATTAACCAACTTAAAGCTAATGCTTCAAGCCCTAATTCTGGACAAACGGAAAAACTTCAAGAACAAGTTAAAAGCTTAACCGCTCAACTTGAACAACAAAACTCTAGTAATGAAAAAAGCTATCAATCTCTAGTTAGCGAACTGGAGCAAGCTAAAGCTCAAGTGGCAAGCTTAACTCAAAGCAAACAGCAACTAGAAATTGAACTGCATAACCTCAATATTGACAAGCAACAGCTAGAAAACCAAGTTGCTGATTTAAGTCTTGAAATTGGTAGCAATAGTGCCGAATACGATGAACTGGCTGAACACCAAGAAAATCAAGCTGAACTTATTGCCCAATTAGAAGCACAACTTGAGAAAAAAGGTCGCACGCTTAAAGTAAAATTTGCAGACGACCCACAAGTAGCTAAACGTCAAGAAAATGCATTAGAAATTCTGGGCCGTGAAAGAGTACGTTTCCAAGCTGTTCAAGATGGCTTAACCAACATGTTAAGCAATCTACAACAGCAAGCTCATGAACAAAAAGCTAAAAGTGGCGTAAATAAAGCTCGTCACGAACTGCAACAAATGCAAAAACAGCTAGAAAAACTAACTGAACTTGCCAAAGAAGTGCTTTAACTTGAGTCCTCTTGTCAAGTATAGATAAAATAAGCCTCGCGAATATAATTTTCGCGAGGCCTTTTTTATGAATTGCGGTCAATTCAATCTAAACGCTGAGGATAAATCGAGCAGAGCTTGTTCTTTACGTTATAATCAAGGGCGTAGAGCCCTAATATTTAACTAATCAACAAAACTCTTTTCTATGCTAAATTTTCGTCTCAATACTTACGCCCTTACAGCTAAATTTGCCCAATTAGCTAATTTACGTAAGCCAGTAAATATTGTTTACTTTCATGGTTTTACCATGCATGATAATAATTATCTCTTAGCCGCTGCCATGGCAAAAACTGGGCTACTAAAAAACCTTGAAGGCAAAGAGCTAACTCAATTTGAGTTCTATAATGACCCAGAGGCTCTAGCTAAGGTTGAAGCTAAACTCAACACTTTACCAGCCTCAGAGACCGAGCAACAAAACTTTGGTAATTTTATTACGGTAAGCTTAGACTATGGTAAAGAAAGTTTTTCTTTAAATGAGGTAATCCCAGAATTTGTAAAACTTCTTGGACGTCGTAAAACTATCTTTTTTGCCTATAGTTATGGTAATCTAATAGCTCAACTTTTTATGCAACGCCTCAATAACCTTGCTGGAGAAGAAGAATTTGTCTTTCAGCGTTTAGTTGGCGTTTATGGTATTAATGGTAGCCTCTTACCTTACGATGACAACTACTCGATTCCCGCAGCCATTGCTTTAAAAACAGCTCTAACTTGGACGCGCAATTCATTTTATATGTTTGCCGTGAATATGGGCATGCCTAAAGAGCAATTACAACTGGTACGACAAAGAGTAGAAAATGTTGCTGATAATACCATTCTTGCCCAACAACAAACGCTAAAAGCCCTAATTCGGGATTATGATATGTTCTTAAGCTATCTTAATAATCCAGCTCTTACCGAAAAATGGCGTTCGATTCAAGCAGCTACAGATGATAAGATTTTCCCTCTGGAAAATCTCTTAAAACTCGGTCGGGCATATAAAATTCCTATCCGTACAGCACGAGGTCCTCACTATCTTGCTCCTGCTGAACTGTTAGAAATTCTTTGTGCCTCTACATGTTATGAAGAAGTATAAAATTACCTTACTCCGTTCGCAAATTACCTTTGATTTTGATAATAGCAAGAGTTTATTGCAAGCTCTTGAAGAACAAGGTATCCAACCTGAATATGGTTGTCGGACGGGGTTTTGTGGGCACTGCCGTACGGTTGCTGCTTCTGGACAGTGGCATTACCAGGATGTGCCTCTAGCCTTTATTCGCTCAGGGCAAATTTTACTTTGCTGTGCTATAGTCGATTCTGACTTGGAATTAGACCTTTAAAAAGGAGCTTGGGCAAGCTCCTTTTTAAATGTAAATAGTTAACATTTGGGGTATAATAAAACATAACTAGTTACTTTTAAGTCTGAGATAAATATGACCCTAAATTTAAAAGAGCAGATTAGTGCTTATTTAGCCGACAATCCGCATGCCCATACTTTAGACTTAGCCCAGACTTTTGCTCAACCAGAAGGGCTAATTATTCAAGCACTTCCTGATGAGTTTGTAAAACTTCTTCCAGGAGAACAAGCTTTTAAACTTCTTGAAGAGCTAACCACCTGGGGTAATCTTACGACTATTGTCGAAAAAGATGGCTTTATTTGGGAAGTAAAAGCTCCATTCCCTACAGGCTCGTTTGCCCGCGGTTACTATAACCTGAATATGGGACCAGGAGCTAATCCTGAATTACAACTCCAAGGTCATTTACCTGAAGGTAAAATTAGTCAAATCGCTCTAATTAGTAAACCTTTCCGTGGTAAAGAAAGTTATGCCTTTGCTTTTATTTTAGAGAACGGACATGTAGCTTTTAAAATCTACTTAGGCCGTGATGAAAATCGCAATCTCTATCCAGAGCAAGTGGCTAAATTTAAATCACTCTAACTCAAAGAAAATAAATATGTCACTAGATCCGCAAGAAAAATCACGTCGTTTAACTGAACGCTTAAATCCGGAAATAGCGGCTTTAAAAGCTTCAGTAAAAACTGCAATTATTTCCAGTTATGATAATCAAGGGGTACCTAATGCCTCTTATTCTCCTTTTGCCATTCACGATGGCTACTACTATATTCTCATTTCTGATGTAGCAAAACACGCAGAAAACCTTCGTCAAACAGGTAAAGCTCATATTTTACTAATTGAAGACGAAGATAAAGCGCGTAATATTTACGCTCGTCAACGTTTATCTTTCCACGCTAAGGTAACTCCTGTGGATGCAGATACACCTGAGTTTACGCAAGGGGTTAAAGCCCTCGGACAACGCTTTGGTGAAATTGTTAGTGAACTTTCTACTATGAAAGACTTTAACCTTTTCCGTCTTGAACCGCAAGATGGTCTATATGTAAAAGGTTTTGGTAAGGCATTCAATGTAGGTAATGATGAACTTGTTGAACCAGTTCACTTAACTCAAGGTCACTTATTTGATCAACGTGAAGCTGTAGCTTTAGACGAAGATAAAGAATAAAAAAAATCCCTTAAGGCTTGCTGCCTTAAGGGACTTTTTATTAGAGGCTTACAAAAAAGCCTGCAATAGCTGCCGAGTTTAAGTTAGCTAAACTTGAAGCTAAAAGAGCATAAACACCAAAGCGAGCTAGGTCATGTTTACGACTTGGTGCCAGATAACTAATACTACCTAAGAATACGGCTATTGAACCTATATTAGCATAGCCACATAAACCAAAGGAAATCATTACTCCAGTTTTAAAATCTAAATCTTTAAAACCTTCAAATACTCCATTGGCATCACGTAAAATATACTTACTAAACTCAAAGTAACCAACAAACTCATTGGTAATGGTTTTTAAACCTAAAAGTTGAGCTGCTACTTCAGTATCTTGCCATGGAACACCTAGTAAGAACATGAGGTATTTTAATACCTTAGCTAACATCCATTGTAAGCTCAAGTTATCTAAACCTACAAACGAACCTGCCCAAGAAAGAATACCATTAATAAGGGCTATAATTGATAAAAAGGCAATTAGCATAGCTGCCACATTTAAGGAAATAAATAAGCCGTCTGAGGCTCCATTAGCAGCTGCTTCTAAAACATTGGAAGGACGTTTATATTCGAGTTTTACATCCTCATCATCTTCACTTTGTTGGGTCTCAGGAATTAAGAGCTTAGCAAAAAGTATTGCCCCAGGTGCCGACATGCACGAAGCAGCAATAATATAATTTGCAGGTATGCCTAAGCCGACATATCCCCCAATCACTTCTCCAGAAATACTTGCCATGGCAGCCACCATAACTACAAATAACTCTGAAGTGGTCATTTTACTTAAATAAGGTCGTACGGTTAACTCAGGGTTACCGATAAAAATTGCTGAGGCAGTTGCTAAAGACTCAGTACGTGTTGTACCAAGAATCCAACGTAAAAAGCCACCTATAGCCTTAATCAGAATCCCCATTATGCCCAGATAATAAAGAACGCCAATTAACGCAGATAAATAAATAATGGTCGGAAAGACATCAAGAGCAAAAACATAATCAAACTTCTCTTGATTGATTAAACTGCCAAAAAGAAACTCTGATCCAGCTTTGGCATAGCTAATTAAGCGAACAAAGCCCTCAGATACAGCTTCTAGGATCTTTTGTCCTAGGGGCACATATAGAACAAAGCCCCCAAATGCCCATTGAATAGCTAAGGCTAAAAGAACTGTACGCCAGCGAATAGCTTTACGATGTTTAGAAAAGAGGAAAGCAATAAAAATTAAAACTGCAATTCCCACTAGGTTCATTAAGGGAAACATAGCTCGTCCTAATTAAAAGAGTAAAAGAGCGAATAAGCTAGACCTATTCATATCCTATAAGGTCAACACTTATAGTTCCATTTATTATACTTATTCTCACCCCAACCCCTAAACTTTATTGCCAAAGCGTGAGGTAAATCACATTTTTTTGCATCAAAATGATCATTTTAAAACAATCTTGCATTTTTGTTGACCAAAGAGTAAGTGTTTTAGCTTAATTTAGGCACAAAAAAATAGGCTCACAAGGAGCCTATTTTTTTTAAGATTAAGCTACGCCACCACCAATGCTGAAGAAGAAACCAGCGATTGTAGCTGACATTAGGTTAGATAAAGTACCACCTAATACTGCGTATAAACCTAAACGTGCTACGTCTGCACGACGGTTAGGAGCCATTACACCTAAACCACCGATTAAGATAGCAATAGATGATAAGTTCGCAAAACCACAAAGTGCGAATGAAAGAATTGTACCTGTGATTGGTTGGATACCTTCCCAAGCAGCAAATACACCATTTTCACCTTTTACTACGTATTTAGATAATTCTAAATAACCTACGAACTCGTTAGTAATTAATTTAATACCGATAATACCACCAGCTAGAGTAGAATCTTGCCATGGAACACCGATTAAGAATGCTAAGTAACGGAATGGAATAGAAACTAACCATGTTAAGCTTAGGCCATCAAAACCAAATAGGCTACCGAACCAACCTAAGATACCGTTAATTAAACCGATGATTGATAAGAATGCTAAAAGCATTGCAGCTACGTTAAGTACTAAAAACATACCATCAGAAGCACCGCGTGCAGCAGCTTCTAATACGTTAGCTGGAGCGTCATCTTTATCAACTTCCCCATCTTTAACAAAAGTTACAGATTTTTCTGTTTCAGGGATTAATAACTTAGCAAATAGTAAACCACCTGGAGCAGACATGAATGATGCCGCAATTAGGTAAGGTGCAGGGATACCCATACCGATATAACCTGCTAATACAGAACCTGCAACTGAAGCAAGACCACCCACCATTACTGCAAATAATTCTGATTCAGTCATTTTTGCAATATATGGTTTAACTGTTAATGGAGCTTCTGTTTGACCAACGAAAATGTTAGCAGCTGCAGATAATGATTCAGTTTCAGAAGTACCTAGAATAGCTTTTAAAGCACCACCGATACCACGGATGATGATTTTCATTACACCTAAGTAGTATAAAACTGAAATTAAAGACGCTAAGTAGATAATAACAGGTAAAGCTTTAAACGCGAACACAAAGCCTACGTTGCTTGCGTCTGTTAACCAGAAACCTAAAAGGAAGTTAACCCCTTCACTTACATATCCTAATAATTTAACGAAACCATTTGATACAGCGAATAAAATCTCTTGACCAATTGGTACATAAAGAACGAAGCCACCAAATAAGAATTGGATTACCAGTGCTAAACCTACTGTACGTAATCTAATTTGTTTTTTATGCTTCGAGAACAAGAAACCAATTGCTAGTAGGACAATAATGCCTACAATACTCATAACGATGCTCATAATTACCTTTTGAAGTTAAATTTTACCTAAAGTAAAAAGATAATTTGAGCTAGCTACATAAAAGCAAAGTCCATTTTTTTAACAGCCCCCATGTAACAAAGTTCGCATTATTTTTAACTTTAAGTAAAGCCAAACATTAAATTAGTAGATCTATTCTGCTCGCCAAGCTCTAGGATTCAAGACCAAGTAGAGAGTGGGGAGATTATAGAATCTAAACTTAACTGTAACTTTATAATTTCGATAAATTACAGATTATTACTGGGGATATACATAACTTATAAAATAAAATTAAAAGCTATATTATGATAAATTTTATGAGTTTTAAACATAAAAATCAATAATTTAGAATTTAATTTTATAAAATAAGAGTTGCATACTTGTAAGATTGTTAAGCTTATTATACATATAAAAGCTGATTACGTCAGAATAAAATAATCTTTTACGCAAAATTTTTTTCCACTCATCTTTTATGTTAGGCTAACTCCCTGTAGTTAGGCATATTATTTAGGTATGACTAAATGATCCCTGAGTAAAAATAAGGGTTTTAGGGGTATTATTAATTATTAGTTATTTACTGGCAAAGATAAAGACAAAAAAAGTAGAATGGATAAATACAAAAAAAGAAGAATAGGGAAATTCCATTCTTCTTTTTTAGTTGTATAAAATCAACGATAAATTATTTAAGTTACTTACCGATTAGTGCTCTAAGAGCTTTTCTAATTTTAAAGCCACGTGAGTTTTGGTTATAAAGATTAGCAATATTATCTACTTTCCAAGTTACACCTACATAACGTACTTTGAATAACTCTGGACGTTTTAACATACAGTACATATACACGCCCTGATCATCATCAATAATATTTTTTGAGAGCAACTCTTCAATTGATTGGTTTAATAAAGTATTAAATTCACGCCAAGCTTTATGATCACCTGCAAAAATACAACCTACGATATAAACATGGTTTTCGTACATATAACGAAAAACTTGTTCTTCGGTATTAAATGGCGGAATACGCTTTTTCTTCATTACGTTAAAAAAGTTGATTTTATTTGGGGTAAAATCAAATTCCCAACGTGTTAATCCTTTAAAGAACTTTTCTCCACGGTGATAACCAAAATCTACCCATGCTACTTGTTCATGCTCTACTAAATTATGGTCAATAGCATAATTTACAAAAAAGGTTTTTGCAAAGTTAACTACATTGTATTCAGGTTTAAAGTATTCAATGTTACCATTTTCGAGAAGTTCAGGAGAAACTTTACTTCTATACTCAGGATCAAAAAGTACCTTTGTAACTCTTTCTAATAACTCAGCTTTTTCTTTTAATAAATCGTAGATAATAACTGTAGTTTTACGCTCTCCGCGAAGCTTAAGTACATGTTCTTTATCTTCTTGGTTAGCAACAAAAACAACCATGTCATTTTCTAACTTCGCTAAATTAGCAAAGTAATTAAAATAGTCTTGTGCACTACGTTTAGACGCTTGCTAATTTGCACGACCTAAATCATAAAAAGCGGTTACAATAGAAATGTTTGTATCTTGCTTCGACAAAGTATTCTCCTTTGATAAAAATGGAATTTTCTTGCATTATATCAATAAGCCTTTATATAGTCTTATTTTTTCATTTCTGCTAATTATTTAAAGGAAATAAAGTTATTCTTACTATGCTCAATAGCACCTTTTATTTTATATACGTGACCTAGACGGTTAAGATGAAAATTTATTAAAGCACATGTACGCCATACCGTTTTATATTAGCTTAATCAGGCTAATCACATAAAGAAATTTATACTGATTCCTCATTATTATATATTATGCTAACAAGCTAACTAATATATTCCTCGCTTCGATTATTTAAAAGTCTAACTTCTTTTCAACTTCTTTAAATCCTATATAATAAACAAATCAAAACAATCTTATTATTTTTCTAATTGCTTTATTTGATATAATAAGGCGTCAAATTATAAGTTTCATTAAAGTTTACCGTGGGGATAGATCCCCTCTGATATAAAAGTAAGCTGTATTTTCTACAAAGATATACCTCTTACTTTAAGATATTTTATGAGTAAATTATTTTCTAAAAAGAAGATTTCACCTCGTGATTTCTTAAATAATGTAGATCCTACCAACCCCAATCCAGTATTAGAATGTTCTAACTGGTATGCATTTCGCCTCTACTGGAGATATGTTATTCCATTTCAATGGGCACTGTTTGTTGGGATTATCTGTATTTTTATAGGTTCGGGTATTGATGCCTACCTAATTTCATCTATTAAAACCATTGTTGATAATGGTACTGGTATTTTAAATAGCTCGGTATTACTTGCATTTGCGTATATTCTAATTATCTTTATGTCTATCCGAGCAGTAATGCAATTTGTTTCGCAATATCTTTTTGCTTGGGCTCAAGAAAAGCTTTCAGTTAGCCTTTCAGAAAAGGTTTTTGCCCATATTTCGCGCATGCCTCAAGCATTTTTTGATATTCACGGAAATGGTCGCATTATTTCTAAAATCCAATACGAAGTTAGTACCATGTTAGGAGCTATTAGTAACTCCTTACTAACTATAAGCCGTGATGGCTCAACAGTAATATCATTTTTAGTGGTAATGTTTTATACCAACTGGGTATTATCTTCGGTGATCTTTTTAATGATTCCTGTAGTTTATCTAGTACTAAAACTAGTTTCAGCTTCAGTAAAAAGAATTACCCAAGGGCAAATGAAGTCTAGTGAAATCCAAACTAAACTTCTTAATGAAATGATTCATGGTCATGCTGTAGTGAATCTTTACAATGCCCAAGAATTTGAGCATAAGCGCTTTTATGAACAAATTGAACAAATTCGTAAACGTAGCCAAAAAGGGGTAGCTATTACCAACCTTGGTCACACTATTGTACAATTTGTCGCTTCTCTACTTTTAGTTTTAGTTATTGTTTTAGCTGCTTATGCTACAGATTTAGATTTACCACCAATTACTCCAGGTGATTTTATTGTAATCTTCTCGGCAATGTTTGGTTTACTAAAACCTGTGCGTAACCTTACTAATGTTTATACAGGATTTGTGCAATCATTAACCGCAGGTAAATCAATTATGGGTCTTTTATCTTTAGATACCGAAGAGGATAAAGGAACTTTAACTGCAGAACAAGTAGACTTTAGTAAAGATATTAACTACGAGAATATCTCTTTTGCATATCCAACTCGTAAAGACGAGCCAATTCTCGAAGACTTTAACCTAAAAATTGAAGCAGGAAAAACCTATGCTTTTGTTGGTAAGTCAGGAGGCGGTAAGTCAACTATAGTTAGCCTCTTAAGTCGTACTTATGACGTTGATAAAGGTAAAATTACTATTGACGGACACGATATAAGAGATATTAAACTTGAAGCTTTAAGAAATAATATTGGTGTAGTTTCTCAGAACGTGCACTTATTTGATGACACTATTTACAATAATATTGTCTACTGTGATGTAGATAAGTACACTCCTGAACAAGTGCAACGTGCAGCTGAGCTAGCATATGTGACTAACTTTACTTCAGAGTTCCCACAAGGATTACAAACGCGTATAGGTTCTTCTGGTTCGCGTCTGTCAGGGGGACAAAGACAAAGAATTGCTATAGCTCGTGCTTTACTACGCAATAAACCTATTTTAGTTCTTGATGAAGCAACATCTGCTCTTGATAATGAGTCAGAATACTTTATCCAACAATCGCTTGAAGAACTACAAAAAGGTAGAACTGTGTTAACTATCGCTCACCGTTTATCTACAATTGAAAAATCAGATCAAATCTGTGTAATTCTTGGTGGACAAATTGTTGAGCAAGGTACTCATGCTGAACTTATCCAAAACCCGCATGGAGAATACCATAAACTATACACACGAGATTTCAAAGAACAAGCAATCTCAAATAGTTAAAAGGATGGCATAATGCCATCCCTTTTTTATGGTCAATATTTGCTATTTAGGATATAATATCCTTAGGTTAATTAAATAGGGCTAGTGCTTTACAATGATTCTATAAAATTAATAAAAAAGAAGACCTTTATAGAAAAATCATTTATCAGTGGTATAAGTAAAACTTATAAGTTATGCAAATAAATTGTACTTATAGAAGCTTATTTATAATCCACCTGAATATTAGCCATAAATTATTTAAATAACCTAAAGTTTTACAATTACTCTACAAAGTAATTAAAAAAGAATATTTCTATGAAAAAAGCATTTATCACTGGTATAACAGGTCAAGATGGCTCTTATCTTGCCGAGTTTTTACTTGAAAAAGGATATGAAGTACATGGTCTAATCCGTCGCAGTTCTACCCCAAATACTGTCCGCTTAGATCATCTTGAGCATGCCTCAAATTTACATTTACACTATGGTGACTTAACCGACTCAGCCAACTTAATTAGCCTCATAGGGCAAATTCAACCCGATGAAATCTACAATCTAGGGGCTCAAAGTCATGTAGCTGTAAGTTTTACTTCGCCTGAATATACTGCTGATGTAGATGCTTTAGGTACTCTACGTATTCTTGAAGCTGTGCGTATTTTAGGGCTAGCTTCAAAAACCCGAATCTATCAAGCAAGTACTTCTGAACTCTATGGTTTAGTGCAAGAAGTACCACAAAAAGAAAGCACTCCTTTTTATCCTCGTTCCCCTTATGCAGTAGCAAAACTTTATGCCTATTGGATTACGGTTAACTACCGTGAAGCTTACGGCATTTATGCGTGCAATGGTATTCTCTTTAACCATGAGTCTCCTAGACGTGGAGAAACCTTTGTCACGCGTAAAATAACTCTCGGTCTTGCTCGCATAGCTCTAGGCTTACAAAAAGAACTGCAACTGGGAAATCTCAATGCCTTACGTGATTGGGGACATGCCAAAGACTATGTGCGTATGCAGTGGTTAATGCTCCAACAAGAACAACCAGAAGATTTTGTTATAGCTACAGGTAAGCAAGTTACCGTACGTGACTTTCTTGCCTTGGCTGCCAAAGAGCTGGGCATAAGTCTGCGCTTTGAAAATGAAGGTGTGCATGAAATTGGCATAGTGGATAAAATCCAAGGCGATAAAGCACCTGCCTTAAAAGTAGGAGATGTAATTATTAAGGTTAATCCAGAATTCTTCCGTCCTGCTGAGGTAGAAACTCTTCTTGGTGATCCGAGTCGAGCTAAAGAAAAACTAGGTTGGGAACCAGAAATTACTCTCGAGCAACTTTGTGCCCAAATGATCCAAGCAGATCTCAAAAAAGCACAAAAAGAGCTGCTTTTAGCCGCTCACGAGCAAGGGGAGTAAGCTAAATTATGACACTAAATATTTATGTTGCTGGGCATAATGGCATGGTAGGACGAGCCCTTTGTCGTCAACTTGCTTTAAATCCTGAGGTAAACTTAATAACAGCCAGCCATGCTGAACTTGATTTGACCAATCAAGCTCAGGTTAATGCTTTTTTTGCAGCTCATAAAATTGACCAAGTTTATTTAGCTGCAGCTAAAGTGGGAGGCATTTATGCTAATAACACTTTCCCAGCTGACTTTATCTATCAAAACCTCATGATTGAAGCTAACGTGATTCACGCTACTCACACCCATGGGGTAAATAAGCTAATGTTTTTAGGTTCGAGCTGTATCTATCCTAAATTTGCTCAACAACCTATGCGTGAAGAGCAATTACTCCAAGGCAGTTTAGAGCCAACTAACGAACCCTATGCTCTTGCCAAGATTGCGGGTATAAAACTCTGTGAAAGCTATAATCGTCAGTATGGTCGTGATTATCGTAGTGTAATGCCAACTAATCTCTATGGTCCTTATGACAACTTTCATCCTGAAAATAGCCATGTAATTCCCGCTTTATTACGTCGCTTTCATGAAGCTAAGGTAAATCAAGCTCCTGAAGTTATTGCTTGGGGGACAGGTTCGCCTCTCAGAGAATTTCTTCATGTAGACGATATGGCTGCTGCCGCTATCTTTGTTATGAACCTTAGTCCAGAAGAGTATGCACAGCATACCCAACCTATGTTAAGTCATATTAATGTGGGTACGGGAGTTGACCTTTCAATTAAAGAGTTAACTGAGTTAGTTGCCAAAGTAGTTGGCTATCAAGGGAAAATTATTTGGGATACAAGTAAACCTGACGGTACCCCTAAAAAACTTCTCGATGTCAGTCGCCTTAAAGCTTTAGGTTGGCAGGCAAGTATCGAACTTGAACAAGGCTTGCAAACCACTTATCAATGGTTTTTACAGCAAGATAACAAACGTATGTAACTAATCGAATAATAAATCGATACAAACAAAAAAAACAGTCCTATAAAATGGCACTATCTGTCTGTGGCCTTAAAGATTTAGATTGGCAAGCAAGTATCGAACTTGAACAGGCTTGCAAACCACTTATTAATGGTTTTTACAGCAAGATAACAAACGTATGTAAATATGGAACATAAAATCTTTCCTGTGATTTTAGCTGGAGGTACAGGTACGCGTCTCTGGCCAGTATCTCGTACTTCTTATCCTAAACAGTTCCAAACTTTTTTAGGTGATAAATCTATGATGCAACAAACCTTGTTGCGTCTAGAGCAAGTACCAAAACACGCACCTATAGTAGTGTGCAATGAAGAACACAGATTTATTGCAGCCGAACAATTACGGCAATTAGATCAACTTAATCATAACATTATTCTTGAACCTGTAGGACGTAATACTGCTCCTGCCATAGCCCTTGGAGCTTTAGAAGCTCTTAGTAAAGATCCTGAGGCAATAATTTTAGTGCTTCCAGCTGATCACGTTCTTTTTGAGACGCAAGTGTTTACTGAAGCTTTACCTTTAGCTTTAGCACAAGCTCAAAAAGATAAGCTTGTGACCTTTGGTATCAAAGCAACTCAAGCTGAAACTGGCTATGGCTATATTGAACAAGGGGCAAGTATTACTGCAAATTGCTTTCAAGTACAGTCTTTTAAAGAAAAACCAAATAAAGAACAAGCTCAAGAATTCATTGCTCAAGATAAATATCTCTGGAATAGTGGGATATTTATGTTTAAAGCAAAAACTTATCTTGAGACTTTAAAAAAGCAATGTCAAACGGTATATAACATCTGCTTCGAGGCTTATCAAAAAGCTCAAATAGATCTGGATTTTAAGAGAATTGCCAAACATGATTATCTAAGTTGCCCAGATATTTCCATAGATTATGCAATTATGGAAAATACTTCTCAAGCGGTAGTATTTCCCTTAAACCTAACCTGGAATGATATAGGCTCTTGGGAAGCTCTTTGGGAAATTTTACCTAAAGACAAGCAAGGAAATGTAATTCAAGGGGAATATCTTGGTTTAGATAGCCATAACAACTTCATTAAAAGCGAGAGCTCATTAATTTCGACTATTGGCGTGGATAATTTAATTATTGTCCAAACTCGTGACGCTCTTTTTATTGCTAATAAAGGACGTAGTCAAGAAGCAAAACAAATATTTGCTCAACTCAAAGAGCAAAATCATTCTACTTGCAGTAGCCATCCTCATGTGTTTCGTCCTTGGGGAAGTATGCTCTTAATTGATCAGGGAGAAAGATATAAGGTTAAACGTATTTCGGTACTCCCTGGAAAAAAAGTAGCTACGCAATTACACCATCATCACGCTGAACACTGGATTATAGTTTCGGGGACAGCAAGAATTATTTTAGAAGGGCAAGAGTTTTTAGTTACAGAAAACCAACCTTTCTACATACCTGTTGGTAAAAAACACTCTATTGAAAATGTAGGTAAAATCCCTTTAGAATTTATTGAAGTGCAGTCAGGAAGCTACCTTGGCGATGACGACGTAATACGTTTTGAAAGTGAATACTACCAATAGCATTGAAAGTGAATATTACCAATAGCATTGAAAGTGAATACTACCAATAGCATTTTTATATAAGATTTGACTTAACTTTTTATTACTAATATGCAAAACACAGCAAAGGTTAATCAGTTAGCTTTTAATACTAATGAAGCTTTCCTACCACACCTTGAAACACTTTTAAAAACTTATATTGCTTTTAATCGTGAACCAGCTAGAGCTATTATTCTCCATAATATAGCTGATGTAGAAAACTCTAAAATAGCTCAAGATTTTATTAATAACTTTAAAGCTTACCCAAATTTAGAGATTAATTTTCATTACGTAAGCCCACAAGATTTTCTCAAACTAGGCGTACGTGAACAGGATGCTAACAATGTAGCTAACTACCGTCTACTTCTTCCAACTTTACCTTACCAAGGTATAGTTTTATATCTAGATGTAGATGTAATGATTGTCGACAATATTGAAGAATTATTTAACGCTGAGGTTCTACAAGGTAATTCTCTTGGGGTTGTACCTGATTTATGTAATATTCGCCAAGTTTTAAATCGGAAAAAATTCTTTAGAGAGAAATGTTTCATTCCAGAAGTTTTAGAATGTAACTTTGGTTATAATAATCTATACTTTAATTCTGGAGTATTGTTGTGTGATTTAGATAAGTTAAGATCCAAAGCTAAAAATCCTGGACAAGATGTGTGGACTGAAAATTTAGGTAAATATCTTGATCGTAAGACTCTTATGCCTGACCAAGACTTTTTAAATCTTATTCATTTAAATGATAAGACTGAAATATCTTCAGTTTATAACTATCCAATGCGCTACTTAATTAGTCAAAGATTTTACTTAAATTACTATGGCTGGGATAAAGTAGAACCACCTGCTGATAAGGTTAAAAAAGTAAGACCTAAGATTCTCCACTTTTTAGAAAAACGTAAACAATGGGATAGTTTAGCTCCAGAGTGGACAGATTTATATAATTACTTTAAACAACAAAGTATTACCCAAATAGTGGAAAATAGTACAACTATTTATACTGATCTGTTAAGTAAATATTATCAGTATTACGAATATGAACCTTGCTTAGAAGAGTTAAATAATACACCTGCGTTACAACTTACGAGAAAATCGTTTAGAAAGCTTTGGAAAGAAAAACGTGAACCTTGGCAAATAAACCAGATTCTCATTAATTACTCATATGCAAAAATCCCGCTCTTTTTTGAGAAGTATCGTTTTAAAAAGGCTATTATAAAAACTCATAAAGACGAAAGCTACGCAAAAGAAATCTACGAGAAAAAAGGTAAACTTCTCTAAAAACCAAACAAACTAAGGATATTACTTTGGCAAATTTAGATAACAGCATCTCAATAGTCACAGCCTTTTATGATCTAGGGCGTGCTAACTGGAAAGGATTTGAAAGAAGCGTTGACTACTACTTTAATAATTTTGCTCGTTTAGCACAATTAGAAAATGAGATGGTAGTATACGTTGCTTCAGAAGAACATAAAGAACGAGTTCTAGCTTTACGTGGTAATCGTAAAACAGAAGTGGTTATTTATGACTTATTTAAAGAGCAAGCGGATTTAGTACAAAGAGTAAAAGCAGTACTAGAAAATCCTGAATATAAATCTAAAGTTAAACCTGAACTATTAGAAAATGGCAATATTGAGTACTTCAATGCAGAATACGATGTAGTAAATTTTGCTAAAACTCTATTCATTAACCACGCTATTGAAAATAACTTAGTTTCACATGAACAAGTAGCTTGGGTAGACTTTGGTTATCATCGTAACAAAAAATTCTGTAAAAACATTAGCGAATGGAGATTTGCTTTTACCCCAGATAAAATCAATTTCTTCAACGTAATAAAAGCCAAACGTATTCCTCCTTTTAATACCGAAGAACAAATCTTCCGCTTTATGTATGAGAATATAGTTTATATTGTCGGTTGTATTATTGTTGGAAACCGTAAAGCGTGGCAAGAGTTTAACCAACTTCTTTACCCAATCATTGATGAGCTTTTAGCAAGAAATATTATCGATGATGATCAAGGTGTTTACATGTATTGTGTCCATAAAAAACCTGAGTTATTCAAAATTAACTATGTAGGTAAAAGATGGAGAATCCAAAATATTGTAAACAACTATAATGATCAAACATTAAGAGCTAAGGTTTTTCAATTTTGGCAAAAAATTAAAGGTTAAGTTAAAAACGTAGGTTTTACCAAAGCCTACGTTTTTAATTTATACATTCCATATTAATTACTTACTATATAATATTAAAGCATATAAAATAGTTAGAGTTTTTATATTAAATCGAAGGATACTACTTTGAATAAGTTAGATACAAATATCTCAATGGTTACTGCTTTTTATGATTTAGGTCGTGGAGAGTGGAAAGGCTTTAAACGAAGTGCAGATGATTACTTCAACACTTTTGCAAATCTTGCTAAAATGGAAAACGACATGGTCGTTTTTGTTGCTAATGAAGAACATAAAGAACGAGTACTTAAACTACGTGAAAACCGTAAGACTACAGTTATCGTTTATGACTTAATTAAAGAAAAAGCGGATTTAATTAAAAGAGTAAAGGAAGTTCTTTTTAATCCAGATTATCGTGCAAAGGTTTTACCTGAACTTATTGAAAATGGTAATATTGAATATTTTCATGCAGAATATAATGTAGTTAACTTTGCTAAAACTTTCTTTGTTAATTATGCTATTGAAAACAATCTGACTGAACATGAACAAATAGCTTGGGTCGATTTTGGTATAGATCGAGATGGAAAGTTTTTTGCTGGATTAACTAACTGGAAGTACGACTTTACCCCAGATAAAATTAATTTCTTTAACATTGTTAGAGCAAAATATATCCCTCCGTTTAATACCGAAGAACAAGTTTTTCGTTTTATGTACGAAAATATTGTTTACATATGTGGCGGAGTTATTGCGGGAAATAAAAAAGCTTGGCAAGAATTTAATGCTTATCTATATCCAACAATAGACGAAATCTTAGCAAAAAATGTTATTGACGATGATCAAGGCATTTACATTTACTGCTATTGGAAAAGACCTGATTTATTTAAAGTTCGCTATGTTGGTGCCCGTTGGAAAATTGAAAACATTGTAAAACTAAATAATCAAAATACTTTTGGTTATAAAGTTCGTCAAATTTTACGTAAACTATCTCTTATCTAATCCTTATTGCAAGTAATTTTACTCTTAGCTTTATTAATAAATAATTGTATATAAAGTATAGTAGAGTAACAAAAAATATATCTCTTATGACTAAACCATACCAAATTTATGTTACAGGAACAGCTAACTACTTTCCTCATTTAATTGTATTAATTAAAAGTTTTGTAGCCTTTCATCGTCATTCGATGACTTTTATTATAGGTCATAATATAAAAGACCCTAATGATCCTGCTATTTTAGAAGTAAAAGAGACGTTTAAAGATTATCCTAATGTACAATTGGATTTCCACTATATAGATCCGCAATTATTTATTGATTGGGGAGTGGTTCCTGATGTAGCTAAAGAGGCGGTATTATTACGTTTAGCTCTACCGACTTTACCATATAATGGTCGTGTTTTATATATAGATATAGATACTCTTGTAACAGGTCCACTAGACGAACTCTTTACTGATGAAAATATTTTCCAAGGTAAGTCTATTGCCGTTTGTGCGGATCTAACAGATTACTTTGATAAGTTCAGTCCTAAAGGGTTTTACAGACAAGAAAAATTCCCAAGCAAGTTCTATACTTTACCTTTTGGTGAAAAAGGAAATGTATTCTTCAATGCAGGAGTAATGTTAATTGACTTAGAGAAAATACGTATAAGCCCTGATAAGGATAAAAATCTTTGGCAATATCATTGTGCAGAGATATTTAACGAAGGAAGATTTGCAGGACTCGACCAAACCTTTTTAAATATAGTTCACTTTTACGATAAGACAATTATTTCTAATAAATATAACTTTTTTGTTTTCTTATTAAACGAAACTCGTCATGTATTAGATATAGCAGGTTGGAAAAACTATCCACAATCTTTAGCTGAAGGTAAAGTTGAAGCACCTATGTATCCTTCAGTAATTCACTTTCTAACTCTAAGCCCTAAAAAACAATGGGATAGTTATTTAATTGACCATCAAGACTTATACAACTTCTATAAAGAGCAAAGTGTAGAGCAAATTATAGACGAGGATGTTGACTACTACTTCCAGATGATGATCAATTATTATGATCACTATGGTTACACCCCTGGTTTAATAGATTTTGGTAAATATGATAAATATCTATACAATTACAGTGTTGAACAAGTATCTAAAGCTGTAGGTTTATTTAGTAAGCCATGGAGTTTTTCTCCTCTTTTATTATCAACAACCATCTATAAATTAAGAGGGCTAAGAAAACTTTTAAATCGTTATAGATTAAATCACCGAGGCAATATTAAAGGGGCAATAAAACATAGTAATAAAGTTTTTGTTCCATTTAAAGATCTGGCTAAGAGAACAAAGAAATAATACAGAAAAAGCCTGTAGATTATACAGAAGTTATGCATATGTAAAAGTCATTCTAATTTTTTGAGTTAGCAATAACAAATGTTTTTCTTGTCTCGAGATTTTTTCATTGTAAAAAAATAAATTATGAATGTTCGAACTAAGATATGCCTCCTCAAGGTATTTTCTTAGGTTGCTTAATTAGAAAATTATTTGAAAAATATATGTTTCTTTCTTTAAAAATTTAGAAAAATTCAGCTTTACCTCAGTAGTATTTTATAGCTTATTTAAATAATTAACCAAACCTATGTCTTAAAGACTGAATTATAAGACTTACTTTCTGTTATTTTAAATATCCAAATATAATATCTAGCGGTACAATTATGACTAAACCATACCAAATTTATGTTACTGGAACGGCTAACTACTTTCCTCATTTAATTGTATTAATTAAAAGTTTTGTAGCCTTTCATCGTCATTCGATGACTTTTATTATCGGTCATAATATAAAAGATCCTAATGATCCTGCTATTTTAGAAGTAAAAGAGACGTTTAAAGATTATCCTAATGTACAATTGGATTTCCACTATATTGATCCGCAATTATTTATTGACTGGGGAGTGGTTCCTGATGTAGCTAAAGAGGCGGTATTATTACGTTTAGCTCTACCGACTTTACCGTATAATGGTCGTGTTTTATATATAGATATAGATACTCTTGTAACTGGTCCACTAGACGAACTCTTTACTGATGAAAATATTTTCCAAGGTAAGTCTATTGCCGTTTGTGCAGATATATTAGATTATTTCCATAAATTCCATCGTAATAGTCCCTATAAAGTAGAGAAATTCCCTAGTAAGTTTTATACTTTGCCTTTTGGCGAAAAAGGGAGTGTATTCTTTAATGCAGGGGTAATGCTAATCGACATAGATAAAATACGTATAAGTCCAGATAAGGATAAAAGCCTTTGGCAGTACTATTGTGCTGAGGTATTTAACGAAGGGAGATTCTCAGGGCTTGATCAAACCTTTTTAAACATAGTTCATTTCCACGATAAAACTATAATTTCAAATAAGTACAATTTCTTTGCTTTTCTTCTGAATGAAACTCGCTATGTACTAGAAGTTGCGGGGTGGAAAAACTATGATAAAGCTTTAGCTCAAGGTAAAGTTGAAGCTCCTATGTATCCTTCAGTAATCCACTTTTTAACTCTAAGACCTGCAAAACAATGGGACAGCTACCTAGTAGATCATCAAGATCTTTATAGATTCTATAAAGAGCAATCTGTAGAACAAATAGTTGGTAAAGATGTAGCCTACTACACTCAAATGATGATTAACTATTACGATCACTACGGTTACACTCCAGGCTTAATTGACATTGGTAGATATGATAAATATCTTGATAATGTAACTATTGAAGACGTTTCAAAATCAATCGGCTTATTTAGTCGCCCATGGAATGTTTCACCATTTTTCCTCTGCTCTACAGTTTATCGTTTACGAGGTCTAAGAAAATTCCTTGGACGTAAACGTCTAAGCTTTGATAATAAAATTAATCAAGCCATAGAACATAGCAAGAAAAACTTTGTTCCATTTAAAGAACTAGCTCAAAAAACAAAAAAATAACACACAAAAAAAGCTCAGTCGATTTTGACTGAGCTTTTTCTTAAACTAGTGAAATAGAAATGCCTCGTTTATCAATCATATCTTGAGATTTTTTCTGTAAATTTTTATCACTGATAATTAAATTAAATACAGATAAATCCGAAACATTAAAAGTCGCTATTTTACCGTACTTCGATGAATCTACAACAAGAATTTTTGAACGAGCTGATTTAATAATGGCATTTTTTACGATGATTTTACTTTCATCAGGAGTTGTAATGCCTTCAGAAGACCATGCTGAAGTAGAAACAAAGGCAACATCAATAGAAATATTTTTAATAAAACGTGCAGCTAACTCCCCAACAGCAGAGTAGCTATCTTTGTTTACTGTTCCGCCAGTATGCATTAATTTACAACGTCCATGACGCATTAACCAACGGGCAATCTCAAAGTCATTTGTCACAACTAAAAGGTCTTCATTGTTTTTAATATGACGAGCAATTTCACGGGTAGTTGTTCCAGAATCTAAAAACACTGTACCACGAGAAGGAACATACTCGGCTGCTTTTAAACCAATTGCCGCTTTTTGTTCTTGATTTAAAAATGACTTGTCATCATGAGTCGGTTCTTCAATAACTCTTTCGATTAATTGCACCCCACCAGACACAGGAACAACTTGTCCCATGGCTTCTAGAGCTTTGATATCACGACGAATCGTCATATGCGAAACACCAATCTCTTCAACAAGTTGGGCAATGCTCATAATCTGCTGGTTATTGATTAATTCTAAAATCCTTTTTTGTCTTGCAGCAGGAATCATAATAGTCCACTAAATTAAGAGATTATGACAGCATCTAGCAACAGCTATTAGCTAAAGATGCTATTAATCCCGTGTAAATGACGTTATCACATGCTTAATTTATAGATTTAATAAATAGCTGCATAAACCTAAAAAATATCCTAAGCATTATGAACTTAGATTTAAAAAAGGAAAAAGTCTTCAATCGGGGAAGTCATTTTACGAGAAGTTTTGCTATAAGGTATAAGTTTGAGTTTGTTCGTAAAATGACTTAACTCCGAATAAGCGGTAGTCTATGTTTAGACGATAAATTTTTTATAAATGGATGAGCTTAAGCAAATTATTCTTATATTTTGATCTTTTCCTTAGACTATATTTTAACAAAAACACACGTGAGTTTCACAGTTACTTATAAATCATTTTCTCTAAATATTTAACTTAAGTGGAGATAAAATATGCCTATTCGTTTTCTTTACCCCACTCTTTTTCTTAAATATCAAAAGCTTAATATCGATATTAAAAAATACAGTTGTCCTCCAGAAAAATAAATTAAAGTCATTTAATATATTAGTACTTTATGGGGAGATTAATTAAAACAAATATTAACTCAAAGAGAATTTTTCTCGCTTCAGCGGTTAATTAAATAATACTTATAAATAAAAAAATTGCTTGGGGTCTAATATTTAAGTATCAAGAATAGCTTAATAGTGTTATAATGATATCTGTGATATTTTGCACGCACGAAAAAAATTTCACACGATTGTATCAAGTTTTTAGAAGGAAAACTAATTTTAAACCTTGTAAAAGGACCAAACCTTTTACTTCAATTAAGGAAAGCGTCATGAAAGTATTATCAATTGATATTGGTGGAACAAAAGTTGCGACAGCGATTATTGATAACAATCTCCAAATCACTAAGCGTCTACAGTTTAAATCACGTAACGACCATACACCAGAGATTTTTGAGCAATTTTTCACTGATATCTTAAGTAACTATGACTCTAACGAATACGATGCAATTACTATAGGTACAGCAGGGATTATCAATAAAGGGATTTATACTTGCTTAACTAAAACTTCAATTGGTCAATTAGATGGCTTACCTTTTATTGATCTCTTTAAACGCATTTCAGGCAATAAACCTGTCATTGCTTTAAATGATGCTCAAGCAGCAACTTACGCTGAATACTGCACGGCACAATTAGCAAACATGTGCTTTGTTACAGTTTCAACAGGTGTAGGTGGGGGATTTATCTTAAATGACGATATTCTTATCGGTGAAGATGGTCGTGCTGGCCACATAGGTCACATGCTAATTAAAACTCCATCTCCAGTTGCTCAAATTTGGGGTAACTATGCCAAAGTTGAAGACTTAGCTTCAGGTCGTGCAATTGCTGCAGCTACTAAAGATTGGGAAAGACCTTTAACTACAGCCGAAGTATTTAATGGTCAAGCTGAAGGTGATCCACGTTGTGATGCTATAGTTAAAGCAGCTGCCGAAGCTATTACTCAAATGATTGCTAATATTGTAATTAGTTATGATATTCAAGAATTTTTCCTAGGCGGTTCAGTGGCATATCACACTAACTTTATTGACCAAGTACAAGAAATGCTGAACTCTATGCCAGAGCAGTACCATGCTAAATTACATCGTGCAGCTCATGGTCAAGACTCAGTTTTAGTTGGTGCGGCACAGTACTACTTTAACCGTGGCTTAAAAGGTTATAATTCTTAATTGATATCTCAGGTTAATTATTTAAATTATTTAACCCAGAAAAAAAGCTTCCGTTTAAAATGGAAGCTTTTTTTAAGTAATAATTCCTAAATTTAACCTAAATTAGGCAAAAATTGCTTTTTTAAAGCAAAATACCCCCTCTGTTTTTAAGGAATTATTTTGATCGTTTTCGATCATTTTTTATTAAAGGAAAAAACTTTTCTTAACAAATTAACGCCCAAACCCCTCTAAAATTTACCTTTTATTTTCTTAATAATCAAGAACTTGATCTCTTTTAAGCTTTAGTTTTGCCTTTTACCGCAAAAAAGATAAAAAAATCTTTGTTTTTTTGACCAAAAAACAGCAAAAAAGAAAAATCAAAAAAGTGTGACGCGTGACAACTTTTTGAGATAAATTCTCCCAAAGATTTTTATTTTGGATATTATATAAATATAAACAAAAGAGAAAAATGCCAATTATATATTTATATATTCTCTGGTATTTTATTCTTAATATTTCCTCTAAAACTTAAACTCGACTCAAAGTTAGACAAAAGATTCCGAACCCTTTGTCTAATGTCCGAATATTTCACAGGGAGAAATTCAAAATGAGTAAATTAGGCGGTATTATTAGTGCTTTATTAGTATCTTACAATACAGACGGTTCATTAGATGAAGCAGGTACTCGTGCAATAGTACGTTACAACATCGACGTTAACAAAATTGATGGTCTATATGTTGGTGGTTCTACTGGTGAGAACTTCTTAATTGACACCGAAACTAAAAAACGTATTTTTGAGATAGTTGCTGATGAAGCTAAAGGTGAAGTACCTTTAATTGCTCAAGTAGGGGGCATTAACCTACTCGAATCTCTAGAACTTGCACGATATGTTAAAGAATTAGGAGCTTATGCTGCTGTTTCTGCAGTTACTCCTTTCTACTACAAATTTAGCTTTGCGGAGATAAAAGAGTACTATCGTCGCATCGTTGAAGCAGCTGAGTTAGATTTAATCATCTACTCAATTCCTCTTTTAACTGGGGTTAACTTATCTCTCAAACAATTTGAAGAATTATTTAATATTCCTCGTATTATTGGCGTTAAGTTCACAGCTGCAGACTTCTACTTACTCGAAAGATTAAGAGGAGCATTCCCAGATAAATTAATCTTCTTTGGCTTCGATGAACTACTACTTCCAGCAGTTATCTACAAAGTTGACGGTGCTATTGGTTCTACTTATAACGTTGACGCTCCATTAGCAAAACAAGTATTTGCTAAAGCACAAGCTGGTGACTTAGACGGTGCTCGTGACGCTCAAGCTAAACTAAACAACTTTATTGACCAAGTATTAGAAAATGGTCTCTACCAAACACTGAAAGAAAGTTTACGTTTAGGTGGCGTGGACGCTGCTCTAGCAGTAAGACCACCTATGTCTCAACTTACTGAAGCACAAAAAGAACGTGCTAAAGAGATTTTTGCAAGCTTAAAAGCGGATCTGCCGAACTAAGCTGAAAAAAAATTAGTTACTTCAAGTAGCTAAAATATCTAAATCCTTTTATCTTCTTTGATAAAAGAAATCCCCACTATCTAGTTACCCAACTAGATACCACTTAAAGTTAGGATTAACGTATGGAAACAGCAGCAACTTCATGGAGCTGGATTAACTGGGCGATTGTCGGACTCTACTTAATAGGGATGTTAGGATTTGGCTTTTTATTCTCAGGAAAAAAAGAAACCTCTAAAGACTACTTCTTAGGTGGAGCTAAGATTCCTGCTTGGGTATCTGGTTTATCCATTTACTCAACCATGTTATCTTCAATCTCGTATATTGCCTTACCAGCGTCTATTTTCAAAAACGGTCTCGTTATTGGTACAGCTTCATTAGGTACAATTCCATTAGCATTCTGGGTTGTACGTTACATTATTCCAGTATTTAGAAGCGTTGATGCTATTACAGGTTATGAATATTTAGAAAGACGTTTTAAATCACCTTTCTTTAGATATGTAGGTGCAGTGTCATTCTCTTTATTCCACCTTGCACGTACAGGTCTTGTACTCTACTTACCAGCGATCGCATTAATGATCATTTTCCCTGGTGCTTCAATCATTACTCTAACAATTGCAACAGCTCTTGTGTGCGTAGTGTATACCACAACTTCAGGTATCGAAGGGGTTGCATGGCTTGATGCGGTACAGGCGATTATCTTAATCGTTGGTATGCTTATTGTAGTAGGTGTAGCTTTCCAATATATTCCTGAACAAGGTTTATGGCAAGCACTTCAAGATCAAGGTAAAGCATATAGTGCAGAAAACTTCAGATTCGCTTTAGCTAGCGACTCTATGTGGGCATTAGTAATTGGTCACGGTATCTTCAGTTCTGTATATTCATATATCGGTTCTCAAGACGTAATCCAACGTTACTCTATTACTCCATCTGAAAAAGAAGCGAAAAAAGCAGTTCTCTTCAACGTACCATTACTATTCATCTCTGTAGTAATGTTCACTCTAATGGGTGCGGCTTTAATCATCTTCTTCAACTACTCAGGTAATGAATTACCAGCTGATGTTTCAGGTAACGCTATCGTTCCTTACTTCATCTTCAAATATATCCCAGTTGGTCTTTCAGGTTTAGTGGTAGTTGGTATCTTAGCTGCAACACAATCAACAGTGTCTTCATCTATTAACTCACTAGCGACATGTGTGGCAAACGATATTATCTTACCTAAATCTAAAAATGAAAAACTAAAAGTTAGAGTAGGTATGGCTGCTTCAGCTATCTCTGGTCTATTAGGTACTGCATTAGCTTACTACTTAATCGTAGAAGGTCAAGGTGACGCATTCAAACTATTTGCTGGTTTAACTGGTCTCTTTGGTGGTCCTTTAGCAGCTATCTTCTTATTAGCTCTATTCTGGGATCGTGCTGGTAAAGCTGCAGGTTATGTGTGCTTACTAGTAGCAATCGCTGTATCTTTCTACATTGCAAACCCACTAGGCTTAGACTACAAAGCGAACATTAGTCCGTTCTTAGTAGCTCTAGTAATCATTGCATGTGGTGTTATCTCAGGTGTGATTGCTTCTTTCATCTTCCCAGCACCTAAACGCGAAGAAATTAAGAACTTAACTTATAAAACTGTAATGGAAACTCGCCGTGCAGCTAAATTAGAAAAATAATAATTAAGTTTTTTAGCCTCCTTAAATCTTAAGGAGGCTCCTATTTTTGTTTAAACCAATTGGCACTAGAATAAAAATCTGTTAAAATATAGTATTAGTCTTGTTCTTAAGGGGCAAAAGGAACAATATTTAAATATACCTATAAAACTCCTGAATAAGTTA
>NZ_NRJH01000049.1 GCF_003585925.1 Psittacicella melopsittaci | reverse complement strand
TTGTTATGCTTTTGAACAAAAAACGATCAGTTTTTCGGTCATTTGACAACTTTTTGAAAATTAATTAATAAATAATTATTTATAACAAAAAATTCTTGTTAAAATATTAATACAGATTAGAAATTATAAATAAAAAAAGCAACCTTATAATTACACTAACAGTGTTAAATTATATCATTTTTCCACACACGTTTGTTACCTAAATAAAGCTTATTGGGTGCAGGATATATTATATGAAGCTATTCAATAATTTCCTTATCCCTATTGCTACGCAAAAGCTTTATCTGAAGGTGCAAAAGTGTTTTAATCCAAAACACTTTTGCCCCTGCTTATATTTTTATAAACTTAATTTCTTACCTAAATACTTCTATAGTTTTAAAGATAAGCTTACCTCGGCATATCCCTTAAACAGTAATCTACTATCTAAATTTTTCTCCCCTAATTTTGAAAGAGATAAAAGTACACCACATGTAAAATATCATTATTTTGATCTTTTACAAAATCTAACTCTGGCAGAAATATTAAGCGAGAGTGAAATTCACAAAAATAAAGTTTTTATTAATTTCAAAAAACAAATAGCAAATAAGCTAAATAATCATGAAGTTAATTGCTTAGTAAAAAAATGTATTTTTCTCTATCATAATCTTGATAGCTTTTTCGCAATAAAACTAGCGAAAAATTCGTACATAAATATACAGTCAAAAAGTAAAAATTCTACTCTTAATATCAAAGTAAATTTTAAACCTGTACAAGCATACTTTGAAAATAACGTCTGTGATAAGTATGTAAATAGTGTACAAAGAAAAAAATTACTTGAAGATTATGATTTTTCTCCTTGGCAAGCTATTAACCTTCTTAGTTTATACAATGCTATAGGTGATGAAACAAAGCATAATTTCGGTTATCTAGATAGCCATTTTACTGATCCAACCAATGTATACATGTATTACTTTATCCAAAAATTAAAGGATAATCTCCAATACTATGTATATGCTAATTTAATTGAAGATTGGAATAGTGATTTACTTGTAAAACCAAGCAATAGTTTTATTGCTCCAAGCATAAAGAGATTACCACTATCACGTAAACCATTTATTCGTAATCCTCGAGTTTTTAACTTACTTGCTTTATTTACTAAAGAGCAACTATTTGCCTTCAATGGTAATTTCATTGCCAGTCAAGCTCCGACAATTTTTCGCAATTTTTCTTTAGTCGAAGATCAAATTGTTAAAGATGAGATGCTAATGATTGTAAATCGCAATGGAGTAGTGCAAGAAATTGGTAAAGAAAGTGAGCTAGCAAAACATATCAATAAATTAGATAACGGTTATTTTGGCATATGTACAGGTATGAAAAAACCTTATGAAGTAAAATCTAGTCACACTGTTTATATTACTGATAACTATGTGGTTATTGATCTGCACGGAGCAAAAATTTGTTCAGGCTTTATCGCCCCAAATTTAAAAAGCTTTGCCAATGTTGACTTTAATAATTCTCCTTCAAATAGTCTTGTTAAACAAGCTATTTGTCAGTGTTTAGCTCAAGGTATTACTACTATCCGTTTTAGTAACAACAATAATCTCGGTTATAGTAGCATTGCATGGATCGAGCAAGTTGCAAAACTACGCAAAAAGATTCCGCAAATTATCTCAGGCATAAATGCAGAGAATTATGACGGAGTTGACTTTTACGGAGATACAACCCAAAAAATTTATCGGCAAACCTTTAAACAGCAATTAGATTACTTATATACTTTAGAAAAATGCGGCTTATCAAGTTGTACAATTAATCAGCAAACTTCTCTTTTCTCTTTAAATGTTTTCCTCAATTATTACTACCAAAATAAATTAACCGTAAAAACATTAGGTAAAGAGAATAATCTTACTGATACAATTAACTACTTACTTAGTCTCGATACTTTTGAGTATATAAACTATCGTAAGGCTATTTTTTTAGAATTATTTAGTCAATCTCCAACAAAACTTGTTAAGAGCAAACCTTCTTTATTACCTTATTCTAAATATAGTCTCCAGAAAAATCCTATATTAAAAAAATATAGTAGTAAAGAAGAAGAGATATTTGCCGTAGACAATAGTCTGGCAAATTATCATCTTGACAATCGCTCTTTCAGTTATTCACACTCAATAGCATTCAATAACCTTAACCCTGTAATTAATCAATATATAAAAATAAAGGCTTTTAAACCTCTTATTAAAGTACAGGCTGATTTTAAACAAGAAAGTCAAAAAAATAAATTTATCCTCATTGCTGACATGAAGTTTGTTGATAAGGATTTGAATTTAAATTGGCTAAAAAACTGTAATGTAGCGACAAATCTTAGTCAAGATAAAATCAAATTATTACCAGATTGGTGTTACTACTCTTGTAGAAACTTAGAAGATTTTAGATATTTAAAATCAGATCGAGCTTTTATGAATCTAGAACACCTTGAAGGCAATACTATTTATCAACAAGAAAAACTTGAGGCAAAATTTGTTAAACGAGTTTGTCGTGAAGAAGCTCTAGCTATTCAATTAAGTGCAGATACAGCTTTTAGATATTATGCTTTTAGTGAGGCTGATTACGGTAAAAATAATATTAAAACCTTATTTAAATACCTAGATCAAATAAGCATTAGTCGGTTATTAAATCTTAATTTCCCTAAATATGAAAAAGTTAATTTTGTTCAATTAATTAAAAAGTATGCAGATTCTTCTCTGGCAAATTTACAGTACTTTAATAGTCAAGTTGCCAAAGCATTTAATTTATATCACCCTGAAAAAGTAGGAAGTATTGGCTATATTAGAAAAGGGTGTCTTGCTAATTTTGTCATCTTGAATGCACAAAATTATGTAAGTTCAACATGGGTACTTGGCATTTGTTGTCATAACAAAAGCAATAAGCTAAGTTTTTAAGGTTATTTTTAATTTTTTGCTCCTATAGTTTAACTATAGGAGTTTTTTATTACTGAATTAAATTAATTTATTTTTGCATGCGATAATTAATTTTAGCAGCTAAAACGGATATTTTATTTAATTTTCGTTTAATTTTAATTTATTAAAAATCAACATTATAAAAACTTTTTCAAAAAAAAGTATTGACTTTAATTATCTAAAAAGGCATAATAAGCAGGTACCAAAGAGGAAGACAGGAAAGAAAAAGAAAAACAAAGTTCTTCTTTCATAAATGTCTTTCAAGAATTGCACAAAGATTTTTTGGCTATGTAGCTCAGCTGGTTAGAGCACAACACTCATAATGTTGGGGTCACAGGTTCGAATCCCGTCATAGCCACCATTATTTTTGCGGGAATGGCGAAATTGGTAGACGCACCAGATTTAGGTTCTGGCGCCGGAAGGTGTAGGAGTTCAAGTCTCCTTTCCCGCACCACTTTTACGTTGGGGTATCGCCAAGCGGTAAGGCAACGGGTTTTGATCCCGTCATCCCTAGGTTCGAATCCTAGTACCCCAGCCATTTTTTATGTGCGGGAATGGCGAAATTGGTAGACGCACCAGATTTAGGTTCTGGCGCCGAGAGGTGTAGGAGTTCAAGTCTCCTTTCCCGCACCACTTTTTTCTTTGTTGGGGTATCGCCAAGCGGTAAGGCAACGGGTTTTGATCCCGTCATCCCTAGGTTCGAATCCTAGTACCCCAGCCATTTGTTTCGGACTTATATGATATAATCATATAAGTCCTTTTTTTATGTCTCTAATTTGCTATGCATAATTTCGAAATAGAAAAAATTATAAATCAACTTCTTGATTCAGATAAATATTCAGATTACACCGTTAATGGTCTCCAAGTACAAGGTCGTGATCAAGTACATAAAATCGTTACTGGAGTAACGGCAAGTCAAGAATTAATTGACTATGCAATTGAGGTTAAAGCTGATGCTATTCTTGTCCATCATGGTTACTTTTGGAAAGGATCAGATCCGCGATTAGTAGGTTATCATTACCAACGCATTAAAAAACTAATTAAAAATGACCTCAACCTCTTTGCTTACCATCTTCCTCTAGATTTTAATTTAGAGTTTGGTAATAATGTGCAGTTAGCTAAATTATTTAATTTAAACAACTATTATTACCTTCCAGAATCTAAAGAAATCTTAATTTGTGAAGCTGAGCACGAACTAGATATAAATGAATTTAAAGCTCTTGTTGAACAAGCTCTAGGTAAACAAATTCTTCATATTGGTAAAAATGCTAAAGAGAAAATTAAAAAAATTGGCATATGTTCAGGGGGCGGACAATCTTTTATTGACCAAGCTTATGCTTTAGGTTGTGACCTCTATATGTCAGGAGAAATCTCCGAATATACTACTCACTCGGCTGTAGAACAAGGTATTCATTACTTTGCTTTAGGGCACCATGACAGTGAAAGATATGGGGTTAAAGTTTTAGGGGAATACTTACAACAAAAGTATAACCTTGAAGTTATTTTTAAAGATTGCCCAAATCCAGCTTAAAAAAAAGAGTCTTCGCGTGAAGACTCTTTTTTTTATTGGTGCGGGAAACAAGTGTAGTCCGCAAATCCTTGTCCTTTTAATTCATTAAACTCTGCTTCAGTTAAAAGTTTTGTACTAAGCAGATGTTTATTATTAACAGGCTCGTGAGATTCTAGTTTTATTTTATTTAAATAGTCAATAAACTCTTTTCTTTGGGCTTCAATTTCCTTTTTCTTGAAAAAGCCATATAATACGCCAATTCTTCGTGCGATAGCAAAGCACGTATCTATGAGGAGAATATTTGGAAATAACTCTTGAATCTCATCTTTTACAAGCGGAAAGTGAGTACAAGCTAAAACTATTACGCCTAGATTAAGCTCGTCATTATTTAACCAAGGGGCAAGAATTTTGCGTAAATCCTTATTAGTTTCTTTATGACGAATTTTTGCTTCTACATACTCAACTAAATCTGTTGTCCCAAGAAGAGAGACATTATGTCCAACAGGTTCGGTATAGAACTCGATAAGTTTTAACACATAAGGACGAGCAATAGTTGCTTTAGTTGCTAATAAACCTATAGCTTTATTGGTTTGCCCTTTGCTTACTAAGTATTCAACTGCTGGTTTTAACGCTGGAACTACCCCTATTACAGGTATTTTAACTTTTTCTCTTAATTGATCTAAAATTAAAGTTGATGCCGTATTACAAGCTATCACCACTAAATTTATTTCTAGTTCTTCGATTGCTCGCGAAATTAATGGAATTAATTTTTCAATTAAGACACTATCAGGTCTTTCTGAATATGGAAATAACTCATTATCAAAAAGAAAATAATAGTCAAAAAAGTCAAAATAGGTATTTTCAACTTGTTTTAAATGGGATAATCCCCCCATACCTGAATCAAAAAATAAGATTCGTGGTTTTCTGGACATATATTACTCTCTATGGTACGGATGATTATTATTTAAACTCCAAGCACGATATAAAGCTTCGGCAACTACCACTCGCACAAGAGGATGGGGCATGGTTAAATTAGAAATAGACCAAGACTCGTGAGCAGCTTGTTTAACCTCATCGCTTAGTCCTTCTGGTCCACCTATAAGCAGATATACATCTCGACCATCATTTTGCCAACGATTTAAATGCTTAGCCAGCTGATGGGTATCATAAGGCTTACCAGGAATATCTAAAGTAACTATATAACCTTTGCCACATACTTTAAGTAATTCTTTACCTTCTTCTATGGTAATGCGATTTATATCAGCACTTTTTGTTCGTTTTTTATTATTTATTTCAATTAATTCTAATGGCATATCTTTGGGAAAACGGCGCTGATATTCTTTAAAACCAGTGGTTACCCAATCTGGCATAGATGTGCCAACAGCAACTAAGTACAATTTCATACAATAAGATAAAAGTCTTGAGCAGGCTCAAGACTATTTAGAAAATTATTTAAATTAGGCCCAGAGTTTTTCTAGCTCGTAAGACTTTCTTGCTTCATCTTGCATAATATGCACCATAACTGAACCAAAGTCTACGACAATCCAATCTCCAGTATTGCGCCCTTCAGAACCAAAACTCTCAACACCTGCTTTTTTCATTTCATCAATTAAGTGTTCAGCTAAGGCTCCACAGTGACGGTCAGATGTACCAGTAACAATAATCATGGTATCGGTTACTGATGACTTGCCTACGACATTAATTTCGCACGGCTCTTGAGCTTTTAAATCATCAAGTTTATCTAAAATATAAGAACACATTTGTTCTTGAGATTCTAACATCATGAATAGTTTAACCTTTTTTTGTCTTCCCGTATTCAGAACGATTTACGACTGTGTTTTATTAATTAATTTTAATACGGATTAAGTCTATTAAATTATACCACATGTTGCAATTATTCAAATAAAAGATGAAAACTTAGCTAAAATTTCATATAATAAACAGGTTAATTTTTGAGACAAAACAGAATTTTTTCTTTAGCTTATGAGCTTTTTCTCTTTTACTTTTATTTTATTTTTTCTCATAGTTATTAGTATTTATTGGCTAATCTCTTCTAAAACTCCTAAACTACAAAATCTAATCTTATTTATAGCAAGTCTAGTTTTTGTTGGTTTTGTGCATTACTACTTTGCCGGAGTTTTACTCTTATATGCCATTTTTGTCTATTTGGCACAAAAAGCCATTAATAAATCTGTAACAAAAAATCTGGCAAAACATCTTGTTGTAGCTCGTGAGTTTTCGCAGCAGCAATACTCACTCCAAGTAGCACAATTTTGCCAAGATAAACAAAATCTAGCTAGCCTTGAAAGTCTTTTAGAAAAATCAGAGGCAAGTGTTAGCTTAGAATCACTTATTGCCCAAGCAGAATATACTAAGACCTTACAACAAATTCTGCAAGAGCTGCAAAAAATCCTTAAACAAAAACAAAATGAGCAAACTGGAGTTGTTGACTATAACAGACTTCTTAGCTCCAAGCTTTTAGCCTATTACACTGAGTTATACAATTTAACCCAGGTAAAAGATCTAACAGCGCAAGACCTGTGCTTTATTAATCAAAACTTCCGTTATGCTGACTCTTTAAGTAAAGACCTAGATTTAATTCCTGAAAAGGATCTAAGGCAAGACTACAAACAAAAGTCAGAGTCATACACTGAAGTTATCGAACAAAAGCAATTATCAGCACAAAAGTTTTTCAAAATAGTTAATAAATCTTTAGTGCCTGGTTATGGTTTTGCTATAGCAATTTTTCTCAGTTTACTACCTTTAATTTACTTTAAATATCATGATTTTATCTATATAAATGTAGTAAACTTCTTTCATGCTTTAGGATTTGCTACTGCAGGGGGCTTTGTTAATGTAATTCCTATTTTAGGAATTTCTTACTATACCTTTAATAGTATTTCACTTTTAGTATCGGTAAAAAGAGGGGAAATTAAAAGTCCTTCTCTCTTAACTACCTTAACTTTTGTAACCTATTTCCCAACTATAGTTGCAGGTCCAATTAACCGTGCAACTGTTTTAATCCCACAATTAAGTCAAAAGCGTAAACCACAAAATGTAAATCTTATCTTTTACTTTTTAACCTTGGGTATTGCGAAAAAATGGCTCTTGGCTACTAGCCTTTCTATGTACTTTGTCCAACCTATTTTTGGTTCGCCAGACAATTATAATAGTATAGAAATTCTCCTTGGCGTTTATGCTTATGCCTTCCAGCTTTATTTTGACTTTAGTGGTTATACTGATCTAATGTTTGCTTTAGGGTTATCTTTTGGTATTACCCATCCGCAAAATTTTAATAACCCGTATATTTCTTTAAATATTAAAGATTTCTGGACTAGATGGCATATGTCTCTAAGTTCTTGGATTCGCGATTACATTTATATTCCTCTTGGTGGGAATCGACATGGCTTTATGTTAGCCCAATGCTACACAGTAATTGCTATGGTGCTTTCAGGAATTTGGCATGGTTCAACACTTAATTTTGCCTTATGGGGTGTGCTACATACTCTAGGTATAATTGGGGTTAACCTCCTCAACAAAGCTTCGAGCTTTAGAGTGCAGAATTATAGTAAATACCTTGCGCGTTTGCTTACATTTAATTATGTATGTTTAACTTGGATTTTCTTTAATTCTGATGACTTACCTTCGGCCTTAAATCTAATTGAAAATATTTTTACCAATATTAAGCAACCTTTATCAGAACCTTTAGCTATAGCAAGCTTAATTGCTATTTTTATTTACTGGAGCCTTTTACCAAAAGTACAGCTGTTAATGGACAGAATCTACAACTTTAGTACTAAATGCAGAACTTCTTTATTTATTACTCTGTGTATTTTTGTTCTCTGTATAACCATTAACTTCTCTCCTTCTGGTGTACCTCCATTTATATACGCTAGTTTCTAAGTTAATCCCTTATGATTAAGAAAATACTAATTAGCTTTATCTCTGCTTTGGTTGTCCTCTTTTGGCTTTTTCAAGGCTCAATTAATAACTATTGGACTGCTAACTACAGCAGTCCTTCCCCTCTAACCAAATTAGATAACATTAAAATTTGGAAATTTGGGCAAACTATAAACGATAGTATTCTTTGGGTAAAAGAAGCTATGTTTAATGCTTATAATACTCTGGGGCAAAATATTAACGATTCGCTCAATAAAGGACTTGTAACGCCCATTGAACAAGCAAGTGCCCATGAAGGAGAAGGAGAAGAAAATTCTCCGCCACCTGTGGCTAACGATGACTTTAAAGAGCTGATTGAAAAGCAAGTGCAAGAAAACCCTTATAGCCATGTGCTCGAAGCCAATAAATTTGCTCTAGGAACCAAAGATGTAGTAGCAGGTGAGCTTGACTATGTTACATATAGCTTTGCTCCTGAAGCCTTACCTATAGTATTACGTCCAGGCGATGAAGTACTTATTGTCGGAGATTCTTTACAACAGGCTGTAGGCAGACAGATTCGCTCTTATTTAAGTCAAAACTATAAGATTACTTCTAAAGACTTATCTAAGCAATCAACTGGTTTATTAAACCCAAATAACTTAAACTGGAATGAGACTATCACCAATGAACTATCTCGAGCTAATAATTATAAACTTTTAATTGTAATGCTCGGAGCTAACGATAACTATGGTCTCTATGATAGTGAAAGTAAACGTGGTTATAAATTTGGTTCTGAAGCTTGGAAAGCCCATTATTTACAAAGAATAATGTCAATTATGTACCAAGCACGGACACATAATGTAAGTGTAATCTGGATAAGCGTACCTAACCTACGTAATCGTGATCTAAACGATAAAATGCATCTGCTTAATGAGTTATACAGCTCGGCAGCCCAACAATATGGGGTATTATTTTTAGATGCTAACAAACCTTTAGGTTTAAATTCTACCCAATTTGAACCTAGTTTAGTTTTAAATGGACGCATGATTAAAACACGTGCCGATGATGGTATTCACTTTACCATTCCAGGAGCACGCTTAATTTCTAATTATGTTTTAAGCCATGTGATTTATGAAGCACCTATTCAGGAAAATAACACTCCTGAGCAATAAATATCATGATTAAAAAAATTTCCAAACTTACCATAGCCCTTGCTGTGCCCCTCATATTGCTTAGTTGTAGCAATGACAATGAAATGGGACACTATAAAGATTATATAAGTAGTGGTAGTTTTATTATCGATTACTCAGCAGATAATCCTCGCACGCAAATTCTTAAAGAGAAAATAGCCAACGCTAAAAGCCAAGGCTTAACTATAGTGCAGTTAGGAGATTCACATACAGCTGCTGATGTAATGTCTATGTACACGAGAAATCGCTTACAGCAATTTCTCGGCAAAGGGGCAATTGGCTTTATTGAACCGATTAATGTCCCAGGGCAGTACAATAGTTTAATTGGCTTTAAACGCCAAAACGTTTCGCTCATTAACTCAAGAACGCAAAGAAATTACGATTATGCCTTTGGCGGAATAATTGCTAGCTTTAACTCTCGTGGTTCAATTGAGTATCGCGGCATCAATGGTAACTCAATAGCCTTTTCTGAGCTTAATTTAATTGCCCGTTGTACAGATACGCGTACTTGTACAGCAACTATTAGTTCAAATGCAGGGACAAGCACCTTAAAAATTAATAGTAGTATTTGGAATACCTATTCAATTTTTGTCCAAGGTGATTACCGTATTTCAGCAAACGCTAACCTAGAAGTTGCGGGCATGTATATTAATAATACTAATCAAGGGGTAACCTATTCTGCCTTAGGTTCGAATGGAGCTACTATTTATCATCTTGATGCCTGGAATAAAAATTGGATAGAGGCTTTAGCAGCTTTAAAACCAGATCTAGTAATTTTAGCCTACGGTACCAATGAGAGTTACAATAACAACTATAACTCTAATCAGTACATAGCCGATTACACTAAACTGGTTAAATTAATTGAAAGTAATACCCAAGCACAAATCATGATTCTTTCTAATCCTGATAGCTTAAATAAAAACATTAATCCTAATCTAGCTAATGTGCAGTGTAATAATTTACAAGCAGCTACGGTTGACCGTGTTCACCGTGATTTAGCTCTTATTGCCCGCGATAACAAATTACTTTATTGGGATTGGCGTGGAGCTATGGGCGGCAAATGTTCAGCTCTAAAACTAATGGAACAAGGTGTAATGCGAGCTGACGGCGTCCACTTTACGGCAAAAGGTTATAGTTTATTTGGTTACCAACTTGCCCATGATATTTATAACCTGCCTAAAGCCAAATAAAAAAAAAGACCCAAATGGGTCTTTTTTTATTACCAACTTCCTCCAGCACCACCGCCACGTGAGCCACCTCCACCGAAGTTACCACCACGCGAGCCACCACCAAAGCCTGATCCTCGTGAACCACCAAAATTTCTTCCTGATGATCCCCCTCTACCATTACCATGATTTTGTAAGTAGCTGGCAACTAGAGCTAAAATTGTAATTAGAGTATTGAAAAAGTTTTTCCTTTTGCCATTACTTTTTTGTGATAGTTTAACAAGTTTATTGCTAAAAAATGACAAAATAAAGATTACGGCAAAGGCTATGTATAGCGTAAAAAAGAGATAAGGGAATATTTTATCAAACCAACTTTCTTGCTCTTGATCAATATCACTCGAAGTTGTTAACTCAAGAGGAATATTATTATTGGCTATTTGTATAATCGCATTAACTGTTTGCTCTATGCCTAAATAATAATTCTCATTGATAAAATTACTGCGTAAATACCGTCTTCCCATACTAGAAACTAGGGCGTCCGTTAAATAGCCTTCGGCACCAGGTCCTGTGGCAATAAAGTATTTACGATCTTCTTTAGCTATTAAAATTAATACACCGTTTTGTTTAGTTTTATCACCTATTGCCCAAGAGTTCATTAAATTAAAACTATAATTGGCTATAGGTAAATTGCCAGTTGAATTAACCATAACAACTACTAGCACTAATTGCTGGCGTTGGTTAAATTCAGTTAGTTGTTGATTTAATTGTGCTAACTGTTGCGCCGTTAAGGTATTAGTATAGTCATTAGCTGGAGTAAGCTGAGCAGGAATACTTGGCAAACTCGTTTGGGCTAAGCTAAAGGGCACAAACCATAAGCAAAGACAAAAGGTGATAAAGTATTTAAGTTTTTGCAAAATCAATTAGTTTCCAAAATCTACTACAGGAGCATTTTGAGCTCCAGAAACAGCCTGAAAATATGGCATAAGTTTAAAGCCTAAAATACTACCAAACAGATTATTTGGGAAGGTTTTATATAAAGTATTAAAAGCTAAAACTTTTTGGTTAAAATCATCACGAGCAAAAGCTATGCGATTTTCAATTCCTTCGAGTTGAGCTTGAAGATTGAGAAATGCTTCATTACTTTGTAAGCTCGGATAGTTTTCCGTAACCATTAATAAACGCGATAAAGCTCCACTTAAGCCATCTTGAGCTTGTTGTAATTTTTGTAAATTCTCTTCACTTAAATCATCAACACTTAACTTAATATTAGTTGCACTTGCACGAGCATTTACAACATCAGTTAAGGTTTTTTGTTCAAAATTAGCTTGTCCTTTTACTGTGTTTACTAAATTTGGCACTAAATCATAGCGACGTTGATATTGCGTTTCAACTTGAGCTAAAGCAAGATTAACTTGTTGCTGACTCGCACTTAAAGTGTTATATGTACCAACTAGTTTTACGGCAATTAAGCCTACTAAAGCTAAAATAGCTAATAAGACAATATATCTTTTTTTCATTTAAAATTATTACCTTAGGCAAATTCTTGGTTAAATGCCTTATTATAAGCTTGTAAGGATTTTTCTTGAATTTTTTGTACTTTTTCTAAAGCTATTTTAAAAGTTAGCTTACCATTTATTACATTTTGAATTAAACGATAAACATCCCATTGACGGGTAATTTCAATATCAACTAAAGGTAAGTGGGCAAACTCATCTCCACTTAAATGAATTTGTTTTGCCGCTTCAATAAAGTTGCGCTGATAGTAAATATTGAAAAGACTAGTTTCTTGTGCCATAAGTACAAGATCTTCAAGTTTACCGCCAAGGTAAGCGTCAATACTAGCCACTAAAGTGTAGTAAATATCGACAATACTTTTTATTTGTAAGCAAAGAAAATCATCGGTATCTTGCTTTTGACTATAATAATCAAAACCTGTATTAAAGAGACTAATAGTGTCTATATAAGTAGCAAGAAGCTCATCTAAAAACTCTAAAGATTCTTGACTTACCTTGTCCGATGGATGTTTGATAATATTTAAGCTTTTAGCAATAGAATCAAGATCTTCGAAAAAGTTACTTACAAGATAAATATGTTCTTTTTCTAACTCAAAAAAGCTATTAACATTTAACTCAGTAACTTGTTTGTCTTCAAGTTGAGATAAAATCTCTGAAAAAGATAAATCAAGATCAGTTAAAGTATTTACTGTATAACGTATTTGTTGTTCAATGTTTGTTGCTATAGCTATACCTAGATAAGCACCAGTTAATTTTTCATAACGGTTTTGGATAGGATTAGCATAAATAGCTTCTTCACGAACAGGATTTAATAAAACTTTATGATCTAACAAATGGGCATTATACATTTAAATTTTTCTCTCGGTAAATTTACGTAAAGCTTCTAACATTAAGGCTGGACTTTCAACTGGAACATCTTGATGAATACCATGACCTAAATTAAATACATGACCACGGTTAAATTCAGCACTATTAAAGTCATGTCCTTGAGCAAAGTCATTTACTGCCAGCTCAACGGTTTGATTTATAACTTGTGCATCAGCATAAAGAACAGAAGGATCTATATTACCTTGAATAGCTACTTTATCACCAACTAATTCTCTTGCCTTACCTAAATCTACAGTCCAATCCACTCCTACAGCATCTGCACCCGAAGCTGCAATTTGCTCGAGCCATAAACCACCACCTTTAGTAAATAAAGTAACTGGAACACGGCGTCCACGTGCTTCACGTTTTAAGTGGCTGATTACAAGTTGCATATACTCTAAACTAAAGGCTTGATATTCACGATGAGCTAAAACACCACCCCAGGTATCAAAAATCATTACTGCTTGTGCCCCTGCTTCAATTTGGGCATTTAAATAATTTGCTACATTTATCGCTAAATTATGTAACAGCTTATGTAATGCCTGCGGTTGGGTATAGAGCATGTGTTTAATTTTTGTAAACTGTTTTGAAGGCTTACCTTCAACCATATAGGTTGCTAAAGTCCATGGACTACCACTAAAGCCAATTAAAGGTACTTCACCATCTAAAGCATGGTGTATTTTACTTACGGCATCCATTACATATTTAAGCGAGGTATTTGGGTCTAAAATACCTAATTTTTCAATATCAGCTAAAGAGTTGATAGGATGGGTAAAGTGTGGACCTTCACCTTGAGCAAAGTATAAGCCTAGACCTAAAGCATCTGGAATAGTTAAGATATCGGAAAATAAAATAGCTGCATCAAGAGGGTATCTGCGTAAAGGTTGTAAGGTTACCTCACATGCTAACTCAGGATTTTTGCACAGAGACATAAAATCTCCAGCTTGAGCACGCAGTTCACGATATTCTGGTAAATAACGCCCCGCTTGGCGCATCATCCAGGCAGGAGTACGTTCGGTCTTTTCACGTAATAAGGCTCTTAGATATAAGTCATTTTTTAATTCTGTGGTCATATTCTCTCTCTACTTTATAATCCCCCATATTATACGACCTTTACTCTTTTTTTGCCAAGAAAAAAAGCCTTTCATACAAGATGAAAGGCTTGGAATACTTAAATGAGATTTCGGTAAATTTTATTAAATTAATTTATCTGTAATTGCTTGTCTAATACGCATGTATTCTTTACGTTTAGCATCAGCGTAACCAGTACCTGATGGGATTAAACGACCAACAACAACGTTTTCTTTTAATCCACGTAAATCATCACGTTTACCAGCAATAGCTGCTTCTACAAGAACACGAGCTGTTTCTTGGAATGAAGCTGCAGAGATAAATGATTCCGTTGCTAATGAAGCTTTAGTGATACCTAGTAATTCACGACGGTAACCAACTAATGGTAAGCCCATTCTTGAACGAGCACGGTTTTCAAGTTGAATTTTCGATAAATCAACTTGTTCACCTAAGATAAAGTCTGAATCAACTGGATCAGTGATTACAACTTTTCTTAACATTTGACGAATAATTACCTCGATGTGTTTATCGTTAATTTTCACACCTTGTAAACGGTAAACTTGTTGTACTTCGTCAACGATGAACTCAGTTAAGGCTACTACACCACGTAAACGTAGGATATCTTGTGAAGCTTCTGGACCATCGGAAATAACGTCACCTTTCTTAACTTCTTCACCATCGAATACGTTAAGTGTACGCCATTTAGGAACTAAAACTTCCCAAGCTTCACCTGCTACTTCACCGTCACGTCCAAATGGAACTATACGGATACGTTTTTTATCTTTAGTTTCTTTACAGAAAGATACACGTCCTGAGATTTCTGCAAGAATTGCAGGCTCTTTTGGACGACGAGCTTCGAATAAGTCAGCAACTCGAGGAAGACCACCCGTAATATCTTTTGTACCTGAACCTTCAATCGGCATACGAGCAATTGGACGACCTCTTTCAATACGGTCACCATCGCTAATAGATACGATTGTTTTAGGTTGGAGGATAATTTGTGCTGGTAAGTTACTATCTTCTAAGATAATGTCATTACCTTCTTCGTCAACAATTTTAATCATTGGACGTAAGTCACGTGCAGATTGTGGACGTTGACCAACATCAAGAACGGTAATGCTTGAAATACCAGTAGAGCTATCTGAAACTTCTTTTACAGATTGACCACTGATAATATCTACGAATTTAGCGTAACCAGAAACATCTGAAATTACAGGAGTATTATGTGAATCCCATGTTGCAATTTCTTGACCCACGCTTACAGCATCATTATTTTTAACTTTTAAAATTGCACCGTAAGGAACGCGGTGAACCTCACGTTTAGTACCATTTTTATCAACAATAATTAGCTGAGCTTTACGCGAAACAATTACTAAATCGCCATCTGGATTATCAACTACTTTATAGTCTTCTAAGCGAACAAAACCGTCTGTTTTCACTTTGATTGAGTTCTCAGAAGCACCACGAGTTGCAACCCCACCTAAGTGGATTGTACGCATGGTTAACTGTGTACCTGGCTCACCGATAGATTGAGCAGCAATAATACCTACAGCTTCACCTTCTGAAATCATTTGACCACGAGCTAGGTCGCGACCATAACAGTGAGCACAAACACCATGCTCATTTTCACATAATACAGGTGAACGTACATAAACTGAGTCAATGTGGTTGTCATCTAAAACATTACATAATTCTTCAGTTAATAATTCACCACGTCTAATTAAAATACGGTCACTATCATCTGGAGAAATTACATCACGTGCTACTACACGACCTAAAACACGGTCACGTAGACGTTCTTTAATATCACCACCCTCAATTACCGCAGTCATTAATAATGCGTCTTGAGTACCACAGTCATCTTTAGTAATTACTACGTCTTGAGCAACGTCTACTAGACGACGTGTTAAGTAACCTGAGTTAGCTGTTTTAAGAGCTGTATCTGCAAGACCTTTACGAGCACCGTGCGTAGAGATGAAGTACTCTTGTACGTTTAGACCTTCACGGAAGTTTGAGGTAATTGGTGTATCGATAATCGAACCATCTGGACGAGCCATTAGACCACGCATACCAGATAATTGACGTACGTTACCAATCGAACCACGGGCACCTGACGTTGACATCATGTATAAAGAGTTCATTGACTCTTGTTGTACTACATTACCATCAGCGTCTACAACATCATCTTTTTCAATGTTAGCCATCATTGCTTTAGTGATTTGATCTGAAGCACGTGACCAAATATCGATAGTTTTGTTGTATTTTTCCCCTGCAGTTACAAGACCGTCAGCAAGTTGTTTTTGTACTTCGGCAACTTCTGCATAAGCTTTTTCTACAATTTCATATTTAGCTGCAGGAATCTTCATATCTTCGATACCGATTGAAGTTCCTGATAAAGCTGCATATTTGAAACCTGTATACATGATTTGGTCAGCTAAAGCTACAGAAGCATCATTACCTAAATCACGGTAACAAGTATTTAATACTTGAGAAATTTGTTTTTTACCTAATGGACGGTTAAAAATCTCGAAGCGCATTCTCTTCGGAGCAATTTGCCATAAAATAGCACGCCCTACAGTTGTATCATAAACTGTATCTACTGGAATTAAACCATCAACACTATTGTCTTGCATAGTGATAGATAATTTTTCTTCCGGCACTTCGCTAATGTCTAACCATTCTGTAATTCTTACTTTAACTTTAGCATGAAGTTCTGCTACCCCAGTTTGGTATGCAATTTCAGCATGTTTAGGGCTAGCAAATACCATACCTTCACCTTTAACATTGATCAGATCACGAGTCATGTAGTATAAACCTACCACCATGTCTTGTGAAGGAACAATGATTGGCTCACCATTTGCAGGAGAAAGAATGTTATTGTTAGACATCATTAACACACGAGCTTCTAATTGAGCTTCAAGAGTTAATGGTACGTGAACCGCCATTTGGTCACCATCGAAGTCCGCGTTGAACGCCGCACACACTAATGGGTGAAGTTGAATTACTTTACCTTCGATTAGAATAGGTTCGAACGCTTGGATACCTAAACGGTGAAGCGTAGGAGCACGGTTTAAAAGAACTGGGTGCTCTTTAATTACGTAATCTAATGCATCCCATAATGCAGGTTCTTCACGTTCTACAATACGACGAGCTGATTTAATACTATCAGCAGCACCTGTAGCCATTAAACGACCGTAAACGAATGGACGGAATAACTCTTTTGCCATAAGTTTAGGTAAACCACATTGGTGTAATTGTAGATAAGGACCTACTGAGATTACCGAACGACCTGAATAGTCAACACGCTTACCAAGAAGGTTTTGACGGAAACGACCTTTTTTACCTTTAATAATATCTGCTAAAGATTTAAGAGGACGTTTGTTAGATCCAGTAACCGGACGTGAACGACGACCATTATCTAATAATGCGTCCACAGACTCTTGTAACATACGTTTTTCGTTACGTATGATCATTTCAGGAGTTGGGTTTGAAGGATCAGTTAAACGTTTTAAACGGTTGTTACGGTTAATTACCGAACGATATAATTCGTTTAAGTCAGCTGTAGCAAAACGACCACCATCCAGTGGAACTAATGGACGTAATGCAGGTGGTAACACTGGTAATACCGTTAAAATCATCCATTCAGGTTTGTTTCCTGATTTATCAAATAAATCAAGAAGTTTTAAACGTTTAGAATATTTCTTACGTTTAGTTTCAGAGTTAGTGCTTTCTAACTCTTCTTTTAAGAATTCAATTTCAGCTGGGACATCAATAGCACGGATTAGCTCAAGAATAGCTTCAGCACCCATAAGTGCTTTCCAATCTGAACTACCGTAGATCTCAACATAGTTTTCGTATTCTTCTGGAGTTAATAACTGTCCACGTTGTAAATCACTGTGTAAACCTGGATCTACAACAACATAGCTATCAAAACGAATTACACGGTCAAGATCATTTAATGTCATATCTAAAATCGTACCGATACGACTCGGTAACGATTTTAGGAACCAAATGTGAACAACAGGTGCAGCTAACTCAATGTGTCCCATACGTTCACGACGTACTGAAGACTTAGTAACTTCTACACCACATTTAGAACAGATAACACCACGGTGTTGCTTTAAACGTTTATATTTACCACATAAACATTCATAGTCATTTACCGGACCAAAGATTTTTGCACAGAATAAACCATCAGTTTCAGGTTTAGATGTACGATAGTTAATTGTCTCAGGTTTTTTAACTTCACCGTGAGACCAACCTCTAATTGTCTCTGGACTAGCTAAACTAATAGTAATCGCATTAAATGCGTTGTCATCTGAACTCGTAAGTTGCATTTGCTCTAAATAGCTTCTAGAATTTTTCATGTATTAGCCGCCTGGTTTATTTTTCAAAGTCCATATTTAGACCAAGAGAGCGAATTTCTTTAATTAATACGTTAAATAACTCTGGGAGGTTAGCTTTCATTTCTTGCTTACCATCAAGGATGTTTTGGAAGATTTGACGACGACCTTCGATATCATCTGATTTAACAGTTAACATCTCTTGTAAAGTATAAGCAGCACCATATGCTTGTAATGCCCACACTTCCATCTCACCAAAACGTTGACCACCGAACTGAGCTTTACCACCTAAAGGTTGTTGTGTAACTAAACTGTATGAACCGATTGAACGGGCATGCATTTTATCATCAACTAAGTGGTTAAGTTTTAACATATACATGTAACCAACAGTAACCGGACGGTCGAATTTTTTCCCTGTTCTACCGTCAAATAGTGTAATTTGACCTGTAGTTGGTAATTCAGCTAGACGTAAAAGATCCTTGATTTCTTCTTCAGTTGCCCCGTCAAATACAGGTGTAGCTACTGGAAGACCATCTTTTAAGTTATTTGCTAAAGTAATAATCTCTTCGTCAGTAAATTCATTGAGATCTACTTTTTGACGATTATTGTGACCTACATCATATGCTTTTTGGATATAGCTTCTTAGTTTTTCAACTGAAGCTTTAGCTTCAAGCATTTTGTTAATTTGATCACCAATACCTTTAGCTGCTAAACCTAAGTGAGTTTCAAGAACCTGACCCACGTTCATACGTGAAGGTACCCCGATTGGGTTTAACGCTAGATCAATCGGATAACCGTGTTCATCGTACGGCATATCTTCTACAGGGTTGATTTTTGAAATAACCCCTTTGTTACCGTGACGACCAGCCATTTTATCCGCAGGTTGAATTTGACGTTTAATTGCAAGATAAACTTTTACAGTTTTAAGAACTGTAGGTTGTAAGTTATCGCATTTAATAATTTTTTCACGTTCAACAGCAATACGACTTTCGATGCTATTTAGATGTTGTTTTGCAGATTCTGCTAATTCTCTTAGCTCTGCAGTTGCCTCTGGGCTATTTACCGATAAGTTAGATAATTCTTCTAAATCTTGTTCAAGAACAAATTCACGTTTTGCACCGTGCTCAATTAAGATGTTGCGCATACGTGCTTTAATCGAACCTACAATGATATCAACTTCTTCGCGGATATCACTTTCAGCTTTTTGAATCATCTCTTTTTGGATTAATTCGGTACGAGCATCCACAGGTACATCTTCACGTGTAAATACTTGTACATCAATAACTGTACCAGAAACTGAGTTAGGTACGCGTAATGAGTTATCTTTAACTTCAGCAGCTTTAATGTTGAAGATTTGATTTAATAACTTCATTTCCGCATAGTTAGTTGTGTTTTGCTCTGTTTTTGGCGTAACACGACCAACAAGAATATCACCACCTTTAACTTCAGCCCCAATGTGAATAATACCTGATTCATCAAGTTTACTTAATAAATCTTTATTCACGTTAGGAATATCAGCAGTAATTTCTTCATTACCTTGTTTAGTTTCACGAGCTGAACATACTAACTCTTGAATATGGATTGAAGTAAAGCGATCATCTTGAACAACACGTTCAGATACTAGAATCGAGTCTTCATAGTTATAACCATTCCAAGGAATGAAGGCAATACGCATGTTTTGCCCTAAAGCTAACTCACCTAAGTCAGTAGCTGAACCATCAGCTAGTACTTCACCACGATGAACTACATCACCAATGTTTACACATGGAGTTTGGTTAATAACTGTATTTTGGTTAGATCTTCTATATTTAATTACTTTATAGATATCTACACCAGAATCACCAATATCACACTCTGATTCGTTTACTTTAACTACAATGCGTGCACCATCAACATATTGCACTACACCACCACGACGAGCAACAATAGAAACACCTGAGTCAAGTGCAACTACTTTTTCCATACCTGTACCAACTAGAGGTTTTTGCGCTCTTAAAGTTGGAACAGCTTGTTTTTGCATGTTTGCACCCATTAGAACACGTTTTGCGTCATCGTGCTCAAGGAATGGGATTAGAGCCGCAGCTACAGATACAATTTGTTGTGCTGACACGTCCATGTAAGAAATTCTTTCAGGTGGGAACATACCCGTCTCACCACCACAACGTGCAGGAACTAATTCAGTTGCAAATGAGTTGTCTGGATTTAATTTAGCATTCGCCTGAGCGATTACTACGTCAGTATTTTCTTCTAGGGGAGATAAGTATTCAAACTCTTCGGTAACAATACCATTTACTACTTTACGGTATGGAGTTTCTAAGAAACCATATTTATTTGTACGCGCAAATGTTGCTAGGGTATTGATTAGACCGATGTTTTGACCTTCAGGTGTTTCGATCGGACAAATACGACCATAGTGAGTTACGTGTACGTCACGGATTTCGAAGTCAGCACGTTCACGAGTAACACCACCTGCACCTAAAGCAGAAATACGACGTTTGTGAGTAACTTCAGCAAGAGCATTGTTCTGATCCATGAATTGAGATAATTTAGAACCAGAGAAGAATTCACGCACAGCTGAAGAAACTGGTTTGTGGTTGATTAACGCTTGCGGAGTTAGGTTTTCTAAGTCACCGTGAGTTAAACGCTCACGAACTGCACGGTCAACACGAACTAAACCAACACGGAATTGGTTTTCAATCATTTCACCTACAGCACGAATACGACGGAAACCTAAGTGATCCACATCATCAACGCTTTGTGTACCATTACGTACAGCTACTAATTTTTGTAATACTTTAACTATATCTTTAGGACGTAAAGTTGACTCTTCTTCAGAAACTTCATCTTTGCTAATACCTAAAGATAAGTTAAATTTCATACGACCTACTACTGATAAATCGTATCTATCTTTATTAAATAAAAGGTTATTAAAATATTTAATTGAAACATCAGAATCACGGTGACTAATGTCAGCGTCTGCATCTGATTGTTCATCATTTAAAACTTTATAAATTTCGAAACACGCTGAAGGGATATCTGTAGTTGTATCACGGCGTAATGTTTCTGAAATATAAGCACCTTCTTCTAACTCATTAGTATAAATAGTTGAGAAGTCAGTTACTAAGTGTTCTGAAAGGATTGAGAAAGCGTCTTCTGGAAGAATATCATTTGCTTGGTAGATTACGCTATCAGTTACATTAGAGATAATGTCTTTACGTACTACACGATCTGCCAGAATTTCTGTTGGACATTCAACCCATTCAACGGCATCATTGCGTAATTGTTTAACAACACGTTCGGTAACTTTACGACCTGCTTCACTATATACTTTTTCGTCAGTTTTAATAGGCCAAGGTAGTACCTCACCTTTAATTTTTGAGAAAATGTTAGTAGTGATAAACAGTTTGCCGTCAATAATTTTATATGCAACTTCAGAGAAAAATTGTGCTAAGATTTCTTCAGTGGTATATCCTAATGCGTGTAAAATTACAGTTGCAGGTAATTTTTTACGCTTATCGATACGCATATTAATAATATCTTTTGTATCGAATTCAAAATCTAACCATGAACCACGGTAAGGGATAATACGTGCACTGTAAAGAGTTTTACCAGATGAGTGAGTTTTACCTTTATCTGATTCAAAAATCACACCCGGTGAACGGTGTAACTGGCTTACTGTTACACATTCTGTACCATTGATTACGAATGAACCGTGTTCAGTCATAATTGGAATTTCACCGAAATAAACACGTGATTCTTTTGCGTTGCGAACTTGTCGACTCGACTTGTTATCATAAGTAACAAGACGTAAGTTTACATGTAATGGTACTGCGTAAGTTTGACCACGAATTTGACATTCTTGTGGGTTATATAATGATTCGCCTAGTTCATAATCAACGTATTGTAACTCAGCTAAACCATTATTACTTTGAATAGGAAAAATTGAACGGAATACCGATTCCAGACCTTGTTTACCTTCAGGATCTTTGGTAATGAATTTTTTGAAAGATTCAATTTGAATTGAAAGTAAATATGGAACGTTTAGGATCTCTTCCTTTTTACCGAAATTTTTACGAATTCTTTTCTTTTCGCTGGGAGTCAACGACATACATTCGCCTCATTTAAGTAGTTTTTTTTAAAGCACAAAAAGCTGAAGACTTATTATATAAGCCCTCAGCTCTTTTGATATGTAATAGTTAATAATAATCTACATCAAAAAATAGATTAATTATTTAACTTCAGCTTCAGCACCTGCTTCTTCTAATGCTTTTTTCAGTTCTTCAGCATCAGCTTTAGCTACGCCTTCTTTAACTTTAACTGGAGCTGATTCTACTAAATCTTTAGCTTCTTTTAAGCCTAAACCAGTTGCAGTACGAACTGCTTTAATTACAGCTACTTTGTTAGCACCAACAGATTTTAATTCAACATCAAATTCTGTTTTCTCTTCAGCAGCTTCAGCAGCACCACCAGCTACAGCTACAGCAGCTACAGCAGCAGATACACCGAATTTTTCTTCCATTGCAGATACTAATTCTACAACTTCCATTACTGACATTTCAGCAATTGCATCTAAAATTTGTTCTTTAGTTAATGACATAATTTAATTTCCAAAAAGTAATTGATTAATAAATTGAGTTATTATGCAGCTTCTGCTTCTAATTTATCAGCAAGAGCTTTAAGTGTACGAGCAAGTTTACCTGCCGCAGCTTCTTTCATAGTACCAGCAAGACGTGCTAAAGCTTCTTCTAAAGTTGGTAATGAAGCTAAAACATCGATGTTTGCAGGAGCGATGAATTCACCATTGTATGCAGCACCTTTGATTTCGAATTTTTGGTTTTCTTTAGCGAAATCACGGAATAGACGTGCAGCAGCACCTGGGTGTTCGTTAGAAAAAGCTACTAATGAAGGACCTGTGAAAGTATCTGTTAATACTTCTAAGTCAGTGTCTTTAACTGCACGACGTAATAAAGTGTTACGTACTGTACGAACGCTTACACCAGCTTCACGAGCTTTTTTACGAAGCTCAGTCATTTTTGTTACAGATACACCACGTGCATTTGCAACAACTGCAGATAGAGCACTTTTGGCAGCTTCGTTCACTTCAGCAACAATTACTTGTTTGCCTTCTAATTTTAACGCCATTTTATAGCTCCATGTTCTCTTAATTGAGAGGTTAATATAAATAAGAGGGATACTCTTATTACCATAAACAGGAAGCAGTAATAAATAAGTTGTATATTAATTATCTGCCCCATCTACGTAGGAAATTAAGACTTGCGTCACCTACGGTCTTCGACTTACCATATTCTCACGAATATGTAGGTCAGAATTAAATCGCAGATTAGCAATTAATCTGCTATTTATGAAAAAATCTGATTATTCTAAACCAGCTACATCTACTGTTAAGCCAGCACCTTGAGTTGTGCTTAAGCTAACTTTTTGTAAGTAAACACCTTTAGCGTTTGCAGGTTTAGCTTTACGTAAAGCATTTAATAATGCAGTTAAGTTACCTTTGATCGCAGCAGCTTCGAAATCTAATTTACCGATTGAAGCGTGAACGATACCTGCTTTATCATTACGGAAACGTACTTGACCTGATTTAGCGTTTTTAACAGCTTCTGCTACGTTTGGTGTAACTGTACCTACTTTAGGGTTAGGCATTAAACCTTTAGGACCTAAGATAGTACCTAATGCACCTACTACACGCATAGCTTCTGGAGAAGCGATTACTACATCAAAGTCTAAGTTACCAGCTTTAACTGAAGCTGCTAAGTCTTCCATACCTACTACGTCTGCACCAGCTGCTAAAGCTGCTTCAGTGTTAGTAGTGAATACAGCAACACGTACTGTTTTACCTGTACCGTGTGGTAACACAGTTGCACCACGAACTGTTTGATCTGATTTACGAGGATCAATACCTAAGTTCACTGCAACATCTACTGATTCAACGAATTTTGGTGAAGCAATTTCTTTTAATAATGCTACAGCTTCGTCAAATGCGTATACTTTTGTTTTATCAACTTTGCTGTTGATTAGTTTTTGACGTTTAGTTAATTTAGCCATTTATCAATTACTCCTCAACATCTAGACCCATTGAACGAGCTGTACCAGCGATAATTCTCATTTTCGCTTCGATGTCAGCACCTGTTAAATCAGGATTTTTCATTTCAGCAATTTCACGTAATTTGTCTTTGCTGATCACACCAACTTTATCTTTGTTAGGACGTGAAGAACCTGATTTTAATCCCATTGCTTTTTTCAGTAATACTGAAGCAGGTGGAGTTTTAGTTTCGAAAGTAAAAGATCTGTCAGAGTATACTGTGATAACTACAGGAACTGGTAAACCTTTTTCGATGTTTTCTGTACGAGCGTTGAATGCTTTACAGAATTCCATAATTGAAACACCTTGTTGACCTAAAGCAGGACCAACTGGTGGAGCTGGGTTAGCCATACCAGCTGCAACGTGTAATTTCACGTATGCTTGAACTTTTTTAGCCATTTTTAAAATTCCTAATTGTGGGTCAGCGTAGATTTATATTCTACTCCCCGTAATTAAATGATTAGTTTAATTTATTTAAACTCTTTATAATGCTTTCACACAATAAAAAGCTTGCAATATTATATCACAAATAAAAAGTGTTGTAAAGTCTTAACAATGAAAAAATGCATAGAAAATTCTATGCACTTTATCTTAAGCTTCAGGGGCAATATCTAACTCGTTTGCTTTTAATTCAAGCACACGTTTTGCACCCATAAATTCGATCGCAACGCTTACTTTGTCTTCACCTGGAGTAGAGTTAGGTTCTACCGCTACAACTTCTCCTTCATAATGTGAAAACTCACGGCGTTTAATCACAACTTTATCACCAGCTTTAAATTTAATATTCTCTGTAGGTGATAATTCAGATTTTTTAACTAGATCTAAGATTTTCTCTAATTCAGATTTTTTCATAGGTTCTGGTTGTTTACCTTTTTGGTGTCCAACAAAACCTAAAATATGAGTTACGCCACGAACTAAGTTTAAAGTCGTGAAGTTCATTTCCATCTGAATAAAGATATAACTTGGATAGAGTTTACGCTCTGTTTTTCTAACTTTTGTCCCTGTACGGGTAATTACAGTTTCTACTGGGATAATAATTTGGCCAAAGTAGTCTTGGTAATCAGAATCTTTAATAGCAGCTTCTAGTAGAGTATATGCTTTTTGCTCATAAGCTGAAACAGTTTGTACAATATACCATTTGAAGTTTTCTTCATGTGGATTTACTTTTTTTGTTTCAACTTGATCTACAGTAGCTTCATCTTGAAGTTCTTGAAACTCTTCAAACTCAAAATCACCATTATCTTTCACTTGTTCAGCCATTTTTAAAATCTCCAAGTGGTAATTAAGTTAACAAAATATTGGATTACAAAGTCAAAAATCCAGAACATGAAAGAAACTAATACCGAAATTAACACTACAATAATCGATGTTTGTAATGTTTCTTTACGTGTTGGATAATAGATTTTTTTTAGCTCAAGCATAGATTCCATAGCAAACTTAAGGAATTTACGACCTTGATTGGTTACTAAAAACGCTACTAAAGCTAAAACAATCGCTACAATAACTGCAAGTAATCTTACTACAGGGTTTAAACTAGCGTAATATTGATTTCCTAATGAAACACCAACTACTAAGGCAATAGTAATTAGCCATAGAATACCATTTGTCGCAGCACCTAATTGTCTTTCTTCAGGTTTTTGCGTTACAACGGTTGAAGCTTTCTTTGGCTTACCAGGTGTTTTATTATTTACGGCGTTATTACTCATTGAATACTCAAAATAATAATTACAATGTTACCTTTTATTATTTGGTAACGTTCAAAAAATACCTAAGACATTTTACCACAATATGGCACTTTTTTTCAATAAAAATCGAAAAAAAAGAGCAATAAGCCCCTGACAAACTGCATAACTCAGATTGCTATAAATTACAAAACTTTTAAATAGGATAATTTTTACATTGAGGAATTATCGATTAACTCTAGATAAAGTAAGGAGTAGTAATAATTTCTTACCCAGCCTTTTTATAATTATAAACAGCTAAATATGACAATTAAAGTTATATGTGTATATAGATAAACAAATAATCCTTTAGCATTCTCTAATCAAAAACAATAAACTACTTAAAGTCTATTTATAACTTCACCACGCAAATATTTTCAGTTAATACATTTAACCTTTACATGAGTAAGTAACTGTAATAAATATCAACTCTTTCTCCTAATTAGCAGTCTTATTTTCGTGCTTTACAAAATTTTTATTACAAAAAAACCTCGAACTTTACA
>NZ_NRJH01000048.1 GCF_003585925.1 Psittacicella melopsittaci | reverse complement strand
AAGTGTAAACGCTTAAGATGGTGATGTTACTGCAACTAACACTACTTCAACTGGTGCTTCACACTTAAATGTAGCTAGTAATAGTGTTTCTTTAACTAACTCAAGCTTCACTGGTGATGATAAAGGTGATGCAGTAATTACGGCTAAAGGCGGCAATGTAACTATCAACGCAACAACTGTAGCTAACTACACACCTGTTACAGTTGAGGCTTCAGAGAAAGTTCAAGTAACTAACTCAAGCTTAACTCCTTCTAACACTGAAAACAGTGCAGTTGTAGTTAAAGGTAAAGATACTGTTCTTGATAAAGTTAATATCTCTGCAACTCCTGATACTAATGCAAGTGTTAGCGTAATTGCTGACGGCGGTAATGTAACAGTTACTGACACAACAGCAACAGGTGCATCTAACTTAAATGTAACAGGTAACAATGTTGACCTAACTAACTCTACATTTAAAGGTGATGACAAAGGTTCTGCTGTAGTTACGGCTAAAGACGGTAACGCTACTTTAGATAAAGTTAACGTAACTAACTACACGCCAGTTACAGTTGAAGCTTCTGATAAAGCTACAGTAACTAACTCAAGCTTAACTCCTTCTAACACTGAAAACAGTGCTGTTGTAGTTAAAGGTAAAGACACTGTTCTTGATAAAGTTAATATCTCTGCTACTCCTGACACTAACGCAAGTGTTAGCGTAATTGCTGACGGTGGTAATGTAACAGTTACTGGCACAACAGCAACAGGTGCATCTAACTTAAATGTAACAGGTAACAATGTTGACCTAACTAACTCTACATTTAAAGGGGATGACAAAGGTTCTGCTGTAGTTACGGCTAAAGACGGTAACGCTACTTTAGATAAAGTTAACGTAACTAACTACACGCCAGTTACAGTTGAAGCTTCTGATAAAGCTACAGTAACTAACTCAAGCTTAACTCCTTCTAACACTGAAAACAGTGCGGTTGTAGTTAAAGGTAAAGATACTGTTATTGATAAAGTTAATATCTCTGCTACTCCTGATACTAATGCAAGTGTTAGCGTAATTGCTGACGGCGGTAATGTAACAGTTACTGGCACAACAGCAACAGGTGCATCTAACTTAAATGTAACAGGTAACAATGTTGACCTAACTAACTCTACATTTAAAGGGGATGATAAAGGTTCAGCAGTAGTTACGGCTAAAGAAGGTAACGCTACTTTAGATAAAGTTAACGTAACCAACTACACCCCAGTTACAGTTGAAGCTTCAGACAAAGCTACAGTAACTAACTCAAGCTTAACTCCTTCTAATACTGAAAACAGTGCAGTTGTAGTTAAAGGTAAAGACACAGTTCTTGATAAAGTTAATATCTCTGCTACTCCTGATACTAATGCAAGTGTTAGTGTAATCGCTGACGGTGGTAATGTAACAGTTACTGGCACAACAGCAACAGGTGCATCTAACTTAAATGTAACAGGTAACAATGTTGACCTAACTAACTCTACATTTAAAGGGGATGACAAAGGTTCTGCTGTAGTTACGGCTAAAGACGGTAACGCTACTTTAGATAAAGTTAACGTAACTAACTACACGCCAGTGACAGTTGAAGCTTCTGATAAAGCTACTGTAACTAACTCAAGCTTAACTCCTTCTAACACTAACAACAGTGCGGTTGTAGTTAAAGGTAAAGACGCTACTCTTGATAAAGTTAACATCTCAGTAACTCCAGGTACTAACGCAAGTGTAAGTGTAATTGCTGACGGCGGTAACGCAACTGTTACTGATAGTAGCTCAACAGGTGCATCTAACTTAACGGTAACAGGTAACAATGTTGACTTAACTAACTCTACATTAAAAGGTGATGATAAAGGTGGAGCAGTTGTTACAGCTAAAGATGGTATTTTAACTATCAATGCAACAACTGTAGCTAACTACACGCCAACTACAGTTACTGCAGATAAAGGTGATGTAAATGTTACTGATAGTAATATTAGTAGCCCTGAAATCAATCTAACGGCAACTAATGGTAGTGTGGTAATTAGTAAATCTAACTTAGTTGATCCTAATGCAGATAAAGCAACTAATAGTACAGTTACCTTAAACGCTAAAGATGCTATTGTAGTAGATAGAAGTAATATCTCTACTTCTGCAGTTGATGTAGATACAGATGCAAGTATTGTTGTAAATGCTTCTAACCTTACAAGTAATACTAATATCTCTCTAGTATCAACAAACAATGAAGTAAATGTTACAGGTTCGAACTTAAATTCACCAGATACAACTATCTCTGCTCCAAATGCAGCAGTTACTATCTCTAACGCGAACTTTAGTGGAGAAAAAGTAAATATTACCTCTCCGAACGTGGCTATTGACCTCTCTAACTTTACGCCAACTGATCTAGTAATCAGCGTGCCTAATGTTACAGAGGCCGAAGGTCAAGAAACACCTGTTCAAGGTAATGTAAGCTTAACTAATGTAAGCATTACTACTCCAAATGGTAATGTAGAGGTGTACAACCCGAACGGTAGTATTTCAATTACTGATACTAATATTAGTACAACCAACGGTAACACTAATATTACAGGTAACACTATCACTCTAACTGGTAATCAAATCTCTGGTAACAACCAAACAGTTCTCTACAATGAGTCTATTGTTTATCAAGACCAGGGTAACGTGTTTACTAACAGTACAACTACTCCAGGACATACTTATATTTGTCGTGTAGGCGATAGAGTTTGCCTGGGATTAGAAGAAGCACGTGAAGAACCAAGAAGAGGTCGTGGTGGTGATAACCGTCGTGGCATAGGTAACTATCATCCTACAACTGAACGTGATGCAGGTCGTGATATAGGTCGTGACTCAGCAAGAGACACCATCTCTGTATCTGAACCTCGCAGAGAAGAACTCAGACGTTGGTTCGATAGAGATAATCGAGGTGAAGATAGAGAACTTAATGCACAAGATATTAATGTTCTTAGCCAAGCAGGCGTATTCAACCTCTCAACCTGTAATGTAGTTGTAGATCAAATTCTAATCGACTACACTCCAGAAAACATCTTAGAACATGAAGATGAAGTTAAAGCACGTCTTGCTGAATTAGGTATTAATCCACAAGACTTTACAAGATTCATCCAAGCATGTACGAGATATTCTTGGTTAAATTTTGAAGAAGTTAGACGTTAGTTTCTTCACATAAGGACAGTCCTTCGGGGCTGTCTTTTTTTGTGGCTAAAAAAAAGAATGGGGATGGTTATTGCAATGGGTGAAAAACAAAAAAGGAAGGGAAGAAAAAGGGGATATTAAAAAGAAAAACTAATATAACTAATATAAAAAAGAGAAACTAATACTTAATTGGATAATTAGATATTGTAGAATTACTTAGTTTAATCTTGGTAAATTGCTTAATTGCTTAATTATTTAAATTAGTAAGCAACTAAATCCAGACAAAAAAATGCCCTCGTGCATTTACTGCACAAGGGTCTTGGATTTATTTACGCTTTTTTAACAGCATTTGTACTCTTTCGAGGAGAGCTAAACTTGCAATAGGAGTTAATTCATTGAGATTAGCTTGCTCGAGTAGAGCTATAGCTTCTTTTTCTTCTGGAGCTATACTTTCTTGCACAGGAGCAACTTCTACTACTTCTAAACTTGTACTTTCACCTTGTTGCAGTGAAGTTAAGTGTTTTAATTGAGCAGAAGCTATGCCTAGAACCTGAGCTGGCAGTCCTGCTAGTTTAGCTACTGCCAAACCGTAGGATTTAGATGCCGTACCAGGCTTAATTTCATGTAAGAAAGAAATTTGCTCATTATATTCAATGGCAGCTACCGAGAGGTTAGTCACATTAGCCAGAGAATTAGCTAAAGAAGTTAACTCAAAGTAATGCGTACTAAAGAAGGTTAAAGCTTTTACCTCTTGGGCAATATATTGGGCACAACCCCAAGCTAAACTCAGTCCATCAAAAGTACTTGTGCCTCGTCCTATTTCATCAATAAGAAGTAAAGACTTTTCGGTGGCATTGTCGAGAATATACGCCATTTCCGACATTTCAACCATAAAAGTAGAACGTCCGGTTGAGATATCATCCGAAGCCCCAATACGCGTGAGAATTTTATCTACTAGCGGAATATTAGCACTTTGAGCTGGAACATAAGAACCAATTAAAGCCATGAGAACTATTAGAGCGTTTTGGCGCATATAAGTGGATTTACCACCCATGTTAGGTCCAGTTATTATTTGTAAACTAGAGGTAGGGCTCGCATTAGTATCATTGGCAATAAATGGGGTACTTAAGAGCTTTTCAATTACAGGGTGACGCCCTTGTTTAATTTCCAGTTGGCTTTGTTGATTAAAGCTTGGACGGACATAGTTATTGGTATAAGCTAATTGGGCAAAGCTCACATATACATCAAGGCGAGCTAATTGATTAGCCAGATTTTGAATATACTTTAACTCCCCTTTAAGAGCTTCGAGAATTGAAGTAAAAATATCCTTTTCAATTTGAGCAATTTGCAGTTCTGAAGCACTATATTTTATCTCTAGATCTCTTAACTCTGGCGTAACAAAGCGACGAGCATTTTTTAGAGATTGCTTGTGAATATAGTTATCTGGGATTTTTTCCAGATTACTTGCATTACCACTTGGAACATTAATGTACATTTCATTTTGGTTATTGAGTTTTACCGTTAAAGTCTCAATTCCCGTTCTTGCTTTTTCTTGGGCTTCAAGGTTAGCCAGTAAATCAAGAACATTTTCTCGTACATTACGTAAATCTGCTAATTGAGCATTAAAACTCGAACGAATTACTCCCCCGTCGCGTAGGAACATAGGTTGCTTGTCTTCTAAAGCAGCTAAAAGTAAATCTTTTAAGGGGCTTAACTCATCTAATTCTTGAATTGGCAAGTTAAACTCATTAAACACTCCATTAATGTAAGGAACAATTAACAGGTTATTACGCAGTTCTCCTATATCACGCGGAGAGGCATTACCCAAAGAAATACGAGCTACTATACGTTCGATATCGCCTAGAGATTTTAGTAAAGTAATTAACTTGTTTCTAGCTTGATCATTCCCTAAAAAAGTTTCAACATAATCTAGACGTTGTTCAAGTTGAGCCAGATTACGCGTTGGCTGTCTTACCCAACGGCGAAATAGTCTTGCCCCCATGGTTGAACTACAAGTATCGAGCACCTCCACAAAACTTGAAGCCTTTTCTCCGGTAGTAGTGGCAAAAAGCTCTAAATTATGCACACTAGCACTATCAAGAATTACTAAATCATTTTCATGAGCAAAGTGCGGGATTTGTAAATGGCTTGGGGTTACCATTTGCGTTTGTTGCACATATTTAATTAGTGCCCCTGTGGCAGGAACAAAGATCCGATGAGCATTAAAACGTTCAACTTGTTGTGCCCCGTAAACCGCTTTAATGTTATCCAGAGGCGAACGCCCTTTAAAATAGCTTTCTTCCACTTGAGTTAAATGAAATTTAGCTAAACTCGGGTGGTCAACTAGGCTAGCATCGGTGTAAATAATTTCCGCGGGGTTGTATTGTTGAATACGACTTAAAAAATCTTGATAGTTATCTAAGCCACTTACTTCAACAAAACCCGAAGAAACATCGAGCAGAGCCACAACATAGTGTTTATAGTCTGCATACACCGCACATAGAGGTTTACTATCGCGGGCTGGTAAATAACTTTCCTCTGATAAAGTCCCGGGAGTAAAAATTCTTACTACATCCCGTTCGGTTAAACCCTTGGCTTTAGGATCTGATGTTTGCTCACAAATAGCAATTGAGTAGCCTTTGGCTACTAGTTTGGCAGCATAGGCTTCATAAGCATGATGGGGAATTCCTGCCATAGGCACGGTCACACCCATATGAGCTTGACGCGAAGATACAGCTAAACTAAGTTCTTTGGCAGTTAGGACAGCATCATCAAAGAAAAACTCATAGAAGTCTCCCATGCGAAAGAATACTACCTTATCGCGATGTTGACGTTTGATTGTTAGGTATTGCTTAAGCATAGGTGATGCCTGAGCAATAGATTCATCGCTATAAATAAAATCTGGACTCGAGTAGCTTTGGAAGCCACTTATAATTTGGTCTTGATTGGAAGTTTGCCCAGCAAGTTTAGCAATTGCCCCTTCAACATCCTGGTCATAATTGTGTTGGAGTTGAGCTAAAACTTGCGGATCTAAATGAGCAGTAAGTTTTTTAATTTGCTCAAAGTCAGAACTACTTGACTCTTGTTCTAACTCACTAGATAAATTGTAACCTTTACCTAAGAGCTCGGCAAAACTAAACGCTTGAGTAAAATCTTGCCCTTGGTTTTTACTGTTGCTCTTTTTTTCTTGTTCTTTAAGGTCAGAGCTATTGTCTTTTTTGTTCATAAAATTGCAAAATAATTACGCTTTTGCTTGCTGAAAATAATATAATATACAGAGTTTGTCTTCTCCCTATTATACCTGTAAATTCTTTATTTAAGTTATATTTCACAGATTTGTTCTCCGTGGTATAATACACGAAGACTATTCACAAATGAGAATGTTTATATGATTAATCAATTAACCCGAAAACTGAGAGATTTTGCTCAGCTGGTAATCCTTACCTTTGCGGTAACCTTTACCTCTACGGTTTATGCAGATACCCCTACTAATACTGTTCAAACTTCATCTATTGTAGGTTCAGGTGCTTCTTTCCCAGCTCCTGTATATTCCAAATGGGCAACTAATTTTGCCAATCAGTTTAAGGTCTTAGTTAACTATCAATCTATCGGTTCTGGCGGTGGTGTACGACAAATTAAAGCTTCTTTAGTTGACTTTGGGGCTTCAGACTATCCCCTACCACAAGAAGAGCTAGAAGCTAATAACCTCTTCCAGTTTCCCGCTATAGGTGGAGCTATAGTTTTAGCTATTAATCTTCGCGAGCTTAATGATAAGATCGTTCTCAGCGGTCCAGTAATTGCGGATATTTACATGGGTAAAATAACCAAATGGAATGATCCTAAGATTCAAGAGCTTAATCCAGATTTAGAATTACCGAATTTATATATCGCTGTACTTTTCCGTTCGGATGGTTCTGGTACTACTTATAACTTTAGCAAATACTTATCTGATGTTTCACCAGAGTTTGCTCAAAACTACGGTGTAGGTAAAACCATTAACTTCCCTGTAGGTCTTGGAGGCAAGGGTAACGAAGGTGTTGCCGCTGTATTACCAAGGGTATACGGCTCTATCGGCTACATGGAGTATGGCTATGCTGAAACCATGAACATGGGTGTTGCGGCTATTCTTAACCAAGAAGGTGAAGTAGTACGCCCAACAGAAGAAGCCTTTTCTCATGCTATAGGTTCGGCAGACTGGTCTAGTTTAACCCCAAATGTTAATAACTTACCAGACCCTAAAGCTTGGCCAATTAATGCTATTACCTATATCTTAATTCATCACGATAGTCCGAAAAAAGATCTTCTGAGAAAATTCTTTGCTTTCGGCATGCTAGAACAACAAGCGGAAACACAAAGCTTAATGTATACTCCGTTTTCTACTGCAGTGGCTGAGACTATCTTAAATAGTCCCCAAACTTTTGCAGCAAAATAAAACCAGTGGTAGTTAATCAACTACTTGCAACTGATCTTAAAATACTATGAGTAAAAAATTATTAGCACAAGGGAAGACCGCCGACAAGGTTTTCACCGGTTTGGTGTATCTGGCTGCACTATTTGTCTTTGTAGTTTTAGTCGGAATTATAGTCTCTTTGGTAGTGGAATCTATCCCAGGGTTTAAAGCCTTTGGCTTTAGCTTTTTAGTAAACAGTGAATGGCAACCCAGTCAAAATAAATTTGGCGCCCTCGTACCTATAGTTGGTACTCTGGTAACTTCATTCATTGCTTTACTTATAGCAACGCCAGTTAGCTTTTTTACCGCTATTTTCATTGTTTACATTTGTCCAAATAAATTAAAAGGCATTATTAAAAATCTGCTTGAGCTTTTAGCAGCCGTACCTTCGATTGTATTTGGTATGTTCGGTCTTATGGTATTTGCTCCTGTATTTAGTGAATACTTCCAGATTCCGCTACAGAATATAATTGGTAATGTTCCTTTTATCGGTGCCTTAGTGGCTGGACCTGCTTGGGGTTTAGGTTTATTACCTGCGGGGATTATTCTCTCAATAATGGTAATTCCTTTTATTACCTCAACCATGACCGATATTTTTAATCAGTCACCAAAAATTCTCCTTGAATCAGCTTATGGCATGGGCTTAACACGTTGGGAAAGTATTAATAATATTATTGTTCCTTCGTGCCGTGTAGGTTTAGTTTCAGGGGTAATGTTAGGGTTAGGCCGAGCTCTGGGTGAAACCATGGCTGTTGCCTTTGTAATAGGTAATACTTTCAACTTAAATGGTATTTCTCTCTATCAACCTCTATCAACAATTACCTCGGTAATCGCCAATGACTTTGCCGAAGCTTCAGAAGGTTTATACATTTCAGTTCTTCTCGAACTAGGTCTAATTCTCTTTGTAATTACCTTCTTTGTTCTGCTTATTTCTAAAGCAATCATTAAATTCTCGGCAAGAAAGGATGGTAAATAATGGCAAATAATCCCAAAAAAAGCATCCGCCAGTTCAAAAATAAACTTGCTACTATTTTTGCTTACTTTTGTGTAATTTTTAGTTTATTCTGGCTTGTATGGATTGCTGCCTTAATTGTGATTAAAGGTATTAATGGCATTAGTCTAGCAACCTTTACCCAAATGACTCCGGCACCAAATGAACCAGGTGGTCTGCTTAATGCGATTGTAGGTTCATTTATTATCTGTGGTATTGCGACCTTAATCGGTACTCCGCTAGGTGTTCTTTCAGGAATTTACCTTGCTGAATATGGCAAGAAATCATTTCTGGCTGAATGCTTACGTATTATTAATGACGTTTTACTTTCAGCGCCGTCGATTGTTTTAGGTTTATTTATTTTCGTGGTCGTAGTTACGCCTATGGGTGGCTTTAGTGCCATTGCAGGGGCTTTAGCTCTCTCGTTACTGCAAATTCCTGTAGTTATCCGTACTACCGAAAATATGCTACAAATGGTACCTAACCACCTGCGTGAATCTTCAGCAGCTCTTGGCGTACCAAAATATAAAACAATTTTAAATGTAACGCTCAAAGCTTCGTGGTCAGGAATTCTTACGGGGTTACTCTTATCAATTGCCCGTATTGCTGGGGAAACTGGTCCACTGCTCTTTACGAGCTTAAATAACCAGTTCTGGAATATTGATATTACCGAACCTACTGCTTCCTTACCTATGGTAATTTATAAATTTGCTTTAAGTCCTTACCAAAACTGGATTGACTTAGCTTGGGCAGCAGTATTAATTATCACCGTATCAATTCTTCTTTTAAACATAATTGCACGTTATGCAGTAAACAAAGGCAAAGCGTAAAAGATTATAGGAAAACAACACCATGATTCTTGATCCTCAAGATGTAAAAATTGAAGTTAAAGATCTAGATTTCTACTATGGAAACTTCCATGGTTTGAAAAATGTTAATTTTAAAATTAAAGCCAAAAGCGTAACTTCATTTATCGGACCATCTGGTTGTGGTAAATCTACTTTATTAAGAACGTTCAACCGTATGTATAACCTCTACCCAGAGCAACGTGCGGAAGGACAAATTCTTCTTGAAGGCGAAAACATTCTTACTCCTGACTATGACTTAATGGAACTGAGAACTCGCGTTGGGATGGTATTCCAACGTCCAACTCCTTTCCCTATGTCAGTTTATGATAATATTGCTTTTGCGGTTAAATACCACGAAAAGCTAACTAAAGATGAACTCGATGAAAGGGTAGAATGGGCTTTAACTAAAGCTGCTTTATGGAAAGATGTAAAAGACAAACTCCATAAATCGGGTAACTCTCTTTCAGGGGGACAACAGCAACGTCTGTGCATTGCGCGTGCTGTAGCTGTAAAACCTGAAGTTCTTTTAATGGATGAACCATGTTCAGCTCTTGACCCTATCTCAACTTCAACGGTAGAAGAGCTAATTATGGAATTAAAAGAAGACTATACTGTACTAATTGTTACCCACTCAATGCAACAAGCGATGCGTGTATCTGACTACACTGCATTTATGTATTTAGGTGAATTAGTTGAATATGCAGAAACCGATAAGATCTTCATGAATCCTGATGATCAACGTACGTCTGACTATGTAACAGGACGTTTCGGTTAATATCTCTCAACTCGACAAGGAAAAATAAAGGCTATATAAAATGGTTTTAAGTTCGAAAAGACACACACGTGTTCAATTTGATGAAGATTTAGAAAAATCGTTAGAAATGGTTAAAACCATGAGTAGCATGGTAGAGAAGCAATTAAAAGAAGCAATTGCTCTATTCCGTGTAGAAGACAAATCTACGATCGATGAAAAAGCACAAGTAATTCTTGAAAACGATTTACTTGTTAACAAAATTGAAATGAAAATTCATGACTACTGCTTATACCTCATTGCTAAGCACCAACCTAAGGCACAAGACTTACGTTTAGTGTTTGCGGTAGTAAGAGCAGCTTCTGAATTTGAACGTATTGGTGACACGGTAATTAAGATTTGTGAGTCAGCTCGTAAATCACAACACGTTATCAATAGCTTAATCGAAAAAATAGAACACTTTGCTGAACACTCTATCACGCTCTTACGTAAAAGTACCGATGCATTAGTTTCATTAGATTTAAACTCAGCATGTGAAGTTTATGTTCAAGACAACTACCGTCATGAGTATAAAGATATTTTCCGTGCAACTATCGAAGAAGCTAAAGGCAATCTGGAACACTTAAAAGAGTACTTCATTGTTGCTATTGCTTTACGTCAAATCGAACGTATTGGTGACCGTTGTCGTAACCTTAACGAGTATGTATACTACTACTCTAAAGGGGTTACACCAACAAGTACAGTTTTCACGCAAATGTATGAAGACTTACACCCAGAAACCAAAGCAAGCAAATAATTTAAAAATAGGAGGCCACAAGCCTCCTGTTTTTTTATGTCTAGATTTTAGTTGAACACTAATTTAAATAATTAACCTGCTTACTTACTTGTATTTATTTGTCCTTTTCCTGATCCCTTTTTCTCTCGCAATCAACTTTATTTTTTCTCTTCTCCTAATATTCTTTTTTTCCTCCTAATATTCATTTTTCCCTTCTCCTACTATTCTTTTTTCTCTTAATCCTATTCCCAACTATCTCCATTTTTTTACAAAAAAATGCAGACTAGCGGGGCTAGTCTGCAATTAAGTTAACGATTAGTTGTCACTTTCGTTATTAGTATTAGTGTTGTGTGTAACTTGATAGTTTCGATCAAGTATAGTCTTAGTTCTGAGATAACCAGGAACTAGTTGACATGATTGCTCAAAGATGTCTCTATCTTCACTCGAAATACCGTATTTAGCAATAATATCTTTTACGGTGAGATTACGAGCATCATGAGCTGTTACTTCGTAACGATTTAAGATGTCGTCAATACGTGCATAACAGGTTGAAAGTTGTAATGACCATCTTGTTACTGAAATAGCTTCACCTGCTGCTAGAGGTACATCGTTTTCAGTTAAGGCTTCGAGAGCATTCTCACGAATTAAGAGGTCACTTTCTTGGTCTTCTAACCAGTTATTGTAGTTGTAATCTATATCGTATGGAATATCAACTGAAGCATTAGTAATCGTTAAGTTTGGATTATTAATGTAAGTTCTATCCGTACGACAAGTAACATCGTTAACTACTGGGTTAGTATCAATAACACCTGAGTTATCAGTGAAGTCAACAGTACCACCATTTAATACCGTGTTGTTACTGATGTTGAGGGTATTGTTGTTAACAGTTGTACTGTTTCCACCTGTAACGCTAATGTTAGTTACGTTAATCGTGTTGTTAGTCACAGTTACCGTATCATTACCATTAACATTAAAGTCAGAACCACTGAAGTTAGAGTTATTAACGGTAATATTTTCGCTTGCAGTGATATTAATAGTTCCGTTAGTTGTAACATTTGTACCAGTTACGTTTACTGAACCATTAGATGCCTCAATTGTAACATCATCAGAAGCAGTTACATTAGTACCGTTACCTAGGTTTGCACCTTGGTTACCCGTAATGTTAACTGAACCGTTCTCTGCAGTTACATTGGTTGCATTAACGTTAGTAGTACCGTTTTCTGCATCAATGTTAACACCTGTGTTACCAGAAATATTACTGTTTTCAATAGTAGTATTTTCTTTAGCGGTGATGTTAACTGTACCGTTTTCTGCAGTAACGTTCGAGCCTGTAACGTTAATCGAACCATTAGAAGAATCGATAGTTACATCATCAGAAGCAGTTACATTAGTACCGTTACCTAGGTTAGCACCTTGGTTACCAGTAATGTTAACTGAACCGTTCTCTGCAGTTACATTAGTTGCATTAACGTTTGTAGTACCGTTTTCTGCATCAATGTTCACACCTGTGTTACCAGAAATATTACTGTTTTCAATAGTAGTATTTTCTGCAGCGGTGATGTTAACTGTACCGTTTTCTGCAGTAACGTTCGAACCTGTAACGTTAATTGAACCATTCGAAGAATCGATAGTTACATCATCAGAAGCAGTTACATTAGTACCATTACCTAGGTTAGCACCTTGGTTACCTGTAATGTTAACTGAACCGTTCTCTGCAGTTACATTAGTTGCATTAACGTTAGTTGTAACGTTTTCTGCGTCAATGTTAACACCTGTGTTACCAGAAATATTACTGTTTTCGATAGTAGTGTTTTCTGCAGCAGTGATGTTAACTGTACCGTTTTCTGCTGTTACATTTGAACCAGTAACATTTACTGAACCGTTAGATGAGACGATAGTAACATTTTGTGGAGCGGTTACGTTAGTACCGTTACCTAGGTTTGCACCTTGGTTACCAGTAATGTTAATCGAAGCATTTTCATCAGTTGCAGTTACATTTGTTGCATTAACGTTAGTTGTACCGTTTTCTGCCTCAATGTTAACACCTGTGTTACCAGAAATATTACTGTTTTCAATAGTAGTATTTTCTGCAGCGGTGATGTTAACTGTACCGTTTTCTGCGGTTACATTAGAGCCAGTAACATTTACTGAACCGTTAGATGAGTCGATAGTAACATCTTGTGGAGCGGTTACGTTAGTACCGTTACCTAGGTTTGCACCTTGGTTACCTGTAATGTTAATCGAAGCATTTTCGTCAGTTGCAGTTACATTAGTTGCATTAACGTTAGTTGTACCATTTTCTGCATCTATGTTCACACCTGTGTTACCAGAAATATTACTATTTTCAATTGTAGTATTTTCTGCTGCGGTGATATTAACTGTACCGTTTTCTGCAGTAACGTTCGAACCTGTAACGTTAATTGAGCCGTTAGAAGAATCGATAGTTACATCATCAGAAGCAGTTACATTAGTACCGTTACCTAGGTTAGCACCTTGGTTACCAGTAATGTTAATTGAACCGTTTTCTGCAGTTACGTTAGTTGCATTAACGTTAGTTGTACCATTTTCTGCATCTACATTAACACCTGTGTTACCAGTAATATTACTGTTTTCGATAGTAGTATTTTCTGCAGCGGTGATGTTAACTGTACCGTTTTCTGCAGTAACGTTCGAACCTGTAACATTTACTGAACCGTTAGATGAGTCGATAGTAACATCTTGTGGTGCGGTTACGTTAGTACCGTTACCTAGGTTAGCACCTTGGTTACCAGTAATGTTAATCGAAGTATTTTCGTCAGTTGCAGTTACATTTGTTGCGTTAACGTTTGTAGTACCGTTTTCTGCGTCAATGTTAACACCTGTGTTACCAGAAATATTACTGTTTTCAATAGTAGTATTTTCTTTAGCAGTGATGTTAACTGTACCGTTTTCTGCAGTAACGTTCGAACCTGTAACGTTAATTGAACCATTCGAAGAGTCGATAGTTACATCATCAGAAGCGGTTACGTTAGTACCGTTACCTAGGTTAGCACCTTGGTTACCTGTAATGTTAACTGAACCGTTTTCTGCAGTTACATTAGTTGCATTAACGTTAGTTGTACCGTTTTCTGCATCAATGTTCACACCTGTGTTACCAGAAATATTACTGTTTTCAATAGTAGTATTTTCTGCAGCGGTAATGTTAACTGTACCGTTTTCTGCTGTTACATTTGAACCTGTAACATTTACAGAACCGTTAGCAGAGTCAACAGTTACATTGTCTGAAGCAGTTACATTTGTACCGTTACCTAGGTTAGCACCTTGGTTACCTGTAATGCTAACTGAACCGTTTTCTACCGTTACGTTAGTAGCATTAACATTTGTTGTACCGTTTTCACTGTCGATGTTAACACCATTAGTACCCGTAATATTAGAGTTATCTATTGTAGTGTTCTCATTAGCAGTGATATTAACTGTTGCATTTTCAGCAGTTACATTAGATCCAGTAATGTTAATTGAACCGTTTGAAGAATCAATCGTAATGTTAGAACCATCAGCAGAAGTTACATTTGTACCATTACCAATAGTTACTCCTTCAGTACCAGAGATAGTTACTTCAGTTGTATTAGATTCAACTGTAGAGTTAGAAATGTTAGTTTCACCTGCAGTTGTATCAACAGTAACTGTACCATTAGCAACAACAGTTGAGTTAGTAACTGTAGTACCATTTGGACTTGAAATAGTTACATTACCATCACTGTCTTCAGCTTCACCTGTAGAAGTAACATTTGAATCTGAAATAGTTACACGATCACCAGAACTAATATTTAAATCAGTATCAGTGATAACCGTTGTACCATTTTCAAGTGTAATGTTACCGTTATCAGCACTAATTGTTACTGGAGTGTAGTTAGTTACAGTTGTTGAATTTAATGTAACATCACCATCAGTTGCGTTAATTACAGCTTCACCTGAATCATCACCTGTGAAGGTTGAGTTGTTTAAAGTAACGTTATTACCTGTTACGTTTAAGTTAGACGCATCAGAAGTAGTTGAGTTACTTACTGTAACATTACCACCGTCAGCAATAATGCTCACTGTAGCGTTAGTGTCTTCAGTTGCAGAAATTGTAGTGTTTTCTAATGTAGTGTTAGTACCTGAAACTACTACTTGACCATCTTCATCAGCAGTTGTAGTTAAGTTAGAATCAGTAACGTTTGCGTTCTCATCAGCAGATACTGTTACGTTTTCTGCAGTTAAGTTACTACCGTCAACTGTTACGTTGTTACCAGATACTGTAACGTCACTGTTATTTGAAGTTAAGTTAGAGTCTGTAACTGTAGTATCACCATCAGTTGTATCAACTGTTACTGTACCATTTGCAGCAATAGTAGAGTTAGTTACAGTTGTTGCATTTGGACTTGTTACTGTAACATTACCGTCAGTTGAAGTTGAAGATACTGTTGAGTTATCAACTGTTACTGTATCACCTGAACTTAGAGTGATATCTGAGTTAGATTCAACTGTAGAACCGTTAACTAAGCTGATGCTACCATTGTCAGCACTAATTGTTGTTGGTGTGTAGTTAGTTACACTTGTACCATTTAGAGTAACGTCACCGTCTGTAGCATTGATTACTGCAGAACCTGTGTCATCACCTGTGAAGGTTGAATTATTTAAAGTAACATTATTACCTGTTACGTTTAAGTTAGACGCATCAGATGTAGTTGAGTTACTTACTGTAACATTACCACCGTCAGTAATAATGCTCACTGTAGCGTTAGTGTCTTCAGTTGCAGAAATTGTAGTGTTTTCTAATGTAGTGTTAGTACCTGAAACTACTACTTGACCATCTTCATCAGCAGTTGTAGTTAAGTTAGAATCAGTAACGTTTGCGTTCTCATCAGCAGATACTGTTACGTTTTCTGCAGTTAAGTTACTACCGTCAACTGTTACGTTGTTACCAGATACTGTAACGTCACTGTTATTTGAAGTTAAGTTAGAATCTGTAACTGTAGTATCACCGTCAGTTGTATCAACTGTTACTGAACCATTTGCAGAAATAGTAGAGTTAGTTACAGTTGTTGCATTTGGACTTGTTACTGTAACATTACCGTCAGTTGAAGTTGAAGAAACGGTTGAGTTATCAACTGTTACTGTATCACCAGAACTTAATGTTAAGTCTGAGTTAGATTCAACTGTAGAACCATTAACTAAGCTGATGTTACCATTGTCAGCACTAATTGTTGTTGGTGTGTAGTTAGTTACACTTGTAGCATTTAGAGTAACGTCACCGTCTGTAGCGTTAATTACCGCAGAACCTGTGTCATCACCTTTAAATGTTGAGTTGTTTAAAGTAACGTTATTACCTGTTACGTTTAAGTTAGACGCTTCAGATGTAGTTGAGTTACTTACTGTAACATTACCACCGTCAGCAATAATGCTTACTGTAGCGTTAGTGTTTTCAGTTGCAGAAATTGTAGTGTTTTCTAATGTAGTGTTAGTACCAGAAACTACTACTTGACCGTCTGCATCAGCAGTTGTAGTTAAGTTAGAGTCAGTAACATTAGCATTTTCTTCTGCTGTAACTGTTACGTTATTACCTGATAAGTTACTATCAGAAAAAGTTACGTTATCACCTGATACATTTACGTTTTCAGCGGTTACATTGCTACCGTCAACTGTTACGTTGTTACCAGATACAGAAACATTACCTTCATTTGAAGTTAAGTTAGAGTCTGTAACTGTTGTATCACCGTCAGTTGTATCAACTGTTACTGTACCATTTGCAGAAATAGTAGAGTTAGTTACAGTTGTTGCATTTGGACTGGTTACTGTAACATTACCGTCAGTTGAAGTTGAAGATACTGTTGAGTTATCAACTGTTACTGTGTCACCTGAACTTAATGTTAAGTCTGAGTTAGATTCAACTGTAGAACCGTTAACTAAGCTGATATTGCCATTGTCAGCACTAATTGTTGTTGGCGTATAGTTAGTTACACTTGTACCATTTAGAGTAACGTCACCGTCTGTAGCGTTAATTACTGCAGAACCTGTGTCATCACCTGTAAATGTTGAGTTGTTTAAAGTAACGTTATTACCTGTTACGTTTAGGTTAGACGCATCAGATGTAGTTGAGTTACTTACTGTAACGTTACCACCGTCAGCAATAATGCTTACTGTAGCGTTAGTGTTTTCAGTTGCAGAAATAGTAGTGTTTTCTAAAGTAGTGTTAGTACCAGAAACTACTACTTGACCGTCTGCATCTGCAGTTGTAGTTAAGTTAGAATCTGTAACGTTAACGTTTTCTTCTGCGTCAACTGTTACGTTATCACCAGATACATTACTACCGTCTAGAGTTACGTTGTTACCAGTTACTGTAGCGTTACCGTCATTTGCAGTTAAGCTAGAATCTGTAACGTTAGCGTTTTCTTCTGCGTCAACTGTTACGTTATCACCAGATACATTGCTACCGTCTAGAGTTACGTTGTTACCAGATACAGTAACGTCACCATCATTTGCAGTTAAGTTCGAGTCTGTAACTGTAGTGTTATTTTCTGCTGTTACGGTTACATTATCAGCTGTTACATTTGTATCAGACACAGTTACGTTATCACCTGATACATTTACGTTTTCAGCGGTTACATTGCTACCGTCAACTGTTACGTTGTTACCTGATACAGAAACATTACCTTCGTTTGAAGTTAAGTTAGAGTCTGTAACTGTTGTATCACTGTCAGTTGTATCAACTGTTACTGTACCATTTGCAGAAATAGTAGAGTTAGTTACAGTTGTTGCATTTGGACTTGTTACTGTAACATTACCGTCAGTTGAAGTTGAAGATACGGTTGAGTTATCAACTGTTACTGTATCACCTGAACTTAATGTTAAGTCTGAGTTAGATTCAACAGTAGAACCGTTAACTAAGCTGATGCTACCATTGTCAGCACTAATTGTTGTTGGGGTGTAGTTAGTTACACTTGTACCATTTAGAGTAACGTCACCGTCTGTAGCATTGATTACTGCAGAACCTGTGTCATCACCTGTAAATGAAGAGTTAGTTAAAGTAACGTTATTACCTGTTACGTTTAAGTTAGACGCATCAGATGTAGTTGAGTTACTTACTGTAACGTCACCACCGTCAGCAATAATGCTTACTGTAGCGTTAGTATCTTCAGTTGCTGAGATTGTAGTGTTTTCTAAAGTAGTGTTAGTACCAGAAACTACTACTTGACCGTCTTCTTCTGCAGTTGTTGTTAAGTTAGAATCAGTAACATTAGCGTTTTCTTCTGCGTCAACTGTTACGTTGTTACCTGAAACGTTGCTACCGTCTAGAGTTACGTTGTTACCAGATACTGTAGCGTTACCGTCATTTGCAGTTAAGTTAGAGTCTGTAACATTAGCATTTTCTTCTGCTGAAACAGTTACGTTATCACCAGATACATTGCTACCGTCTAGAGTTACGTTGTTACCAGTTACTGTAGCGTTACCGTCATTTGCAGTTAAGTTAGAGTCTGTAACGTTAGCATTTTCTTCTGCATCAACTGTTACGTTGTTACCAGAAATGTTGCTACCTTCTAGAGTTACGTTGTTACCAGAAACAGAAACATTACCTTCGTTTGAAGTTAAGTTAGAATCTGTAACTGTAGTATCACCGTTAGTTGTATCAATTGTTACTGTACCATTTGCAGAAATAGTAGAGTTAGTTACAGTTGTTGCGTTTGGACTGGTTACTGTAACATTACCGTCAGTTGAAGTTGAAGAAACTGTTGAGTTATCAACTGTTACTGTATCACCAGAACTTAATGTTAAGTCTGAGTTAGATTCAACTGTAGAACCGTTAACTAAGCTGATGCTACCATTGCCAGCACTAATTGTTGTTGGTGTGTAGTTAGTTACACTTGTACCATTTAGAGTAACGTCACCGTCTGTAGCATTGATTACTGCAGAACCTGTGTCATCACCTGTAAATGAAGAGTTAGTTAAAGTAACGTTATTACCTGTTACGTTTAAGTTAGACGCATCAGATGTAGTTGAGTTACTTACTGTAACATTACCACCGTCAGCAATAATGCTTACTGTAGCGTTAGTGTCTTCAGTTGCAGAAATTGTAGTGTTTTCTAATGTAGTGTTAGTACCAGAAACTACTACTTGACCGTCTGCATCAGCAGTTGTTGTTAAGTTAGAGTCAGTAACATTAGCATTTTCTTCTGCTGTAACTGTTACGTTATCACCTGATACATTGCTACCTTCTAGAGTTACGTTATTACCAGTTACTGTAGCGTTACCGTCATTTGCAGTTAAGTTAGAGTCAGTAACATTAGCGTTTTCTTCTGCGTCAACTGTTACGTTGTTACCAGAAACATTGCTACCGTCTAGAACTACGTTGTTACCAGATACTGTAGCGTTACCGTCATTTGCAGTTAAGTTAGAATCAGTAACTGTAGTGTTATTTTCTGCGGTTACGGTTACATTGTCAGCTGTTACATTTGTATCAGAAACAGTTACGTTATCACCTGATACATTAACGTTTTCAGCGGTTACATTGCTACCGTCAACTGTTACGTTGTTACCAGATACAGAAACATTTCCTTCGTTTGAGGTTAAGTTAGAATCTGTAACTGTAGTATCACCGTCAGTTGTATCAACTGTTACTGTACCATTTGCAGAAATAGTAGAGTTAGTTACTGTAGTTGCGTTTGGACTTGTTACTGTAACATTACCGTCAGTTGAAGTTGAAGAAACTGTTGAGTTATCAACTGTTACTGTGTCACCTGAACTTAATGTTAAGTCTGAGTTAGATTCAACTGTAGAACCGTTAACTAAGCTGATGCTACCATTGTCTGCACTAATTGTTGTTAGTGTGTAGTTAGTTACACTTGTAGCATTTAGAGTAACGTCACCGTCTGTAGCATTGATTACTGCAGAACCTGTGTCATCACCTGTAAATGTTGAGTTGTTTAAAGTAACGTTATTACCTGTTACGTTTAAGTTAGACGCATCAGTTGTAGTTGAGTTACTTACTGTAATATTACCACCGTCAGCAATAATGCTTACTGTAGCGTTAGTGTCTTCAGTTGCAGAAATTGTAGTGTTTTCTACAGTAGTGTTAGTACCAGAAACTACTACTTGACCGTTTTGCTCTGCTGTGGTCGTTAAAGTAGAGTTAGCAACATTTGCTTCTTCTGTAGCGGTAATTGCAACATTAGCACCAGCAACACTTGAGTTTTCTACTGCAACATTGTTCGCAGTTAAGCTTGTATTACCTTGTGAAACTAAAGTAGTACCATTAGTGCTTAAGTTATTACTTGCAGTTACATTAACACTACTTGTACCGTTAATTGTGCCACCTGTTAGAGCAACATTAGATGCATTTAAGGTTGCGTTGTCTGCATTAACGCTTAGGTTAGTTGCATTAATTTCTGTCGCATTTACTGAAACATTATTCGTTGCATTTAAAGTTGCCCCGTCAGTAACAGTAAAGTTAGTTACGTCTATACCAAGGTTTGGAGAAGTAACTACAACATTGTCTGCAAGACTTAAGTTAGGAGCAGTAATGTTAATTGATCTTACTGCGGTCAACGAACCATTGCTTAGACTTACATTGCCCGTAGGTGCTGATAAGTTAATATCACGTGATGAATTAATTGTGGTGTTAGTTACATTAACAACTGCATTACCACGTACGTTAATATCAGCGTTTTCACCTGTAGTAGTTAGGTTAGTTGAGTCTAGGTTTACATTAGTAGTGTTAGCATCACCTAAAGAAATTTCTGTAGTTGAAGCGTTTAAGCTACCGTTAGTAACGTTAATTGTAGTTGCACGTGCAATTACACTTGCCCCTGCAACATTTGCGTTAGCAAGATTAACCACTGCATTAGCAATTAAAGTTGCATTACCTGTAGTCGCAGTAATGTTACTATCTGCTACATATAAGTCACCTTCGCTTGAAGTTACGTTAACGCTTGCCCCACCAAGTACCGAACCATTAGTTACATTTAGGCTTGAAGTACTGCTTAGGTTAGTAACACCTGTAGAGTTTACAGTAGAGGCATTAACATCTAGGTTAGTTGCGTTAACTGTTACGCCTGCCTCACCACCTGATACATTAGCACCTTCGCTTAGGCTTACATTAGTTGCATTAACTAAAGTTGAACCTGTTACTGAAGTTGAACCTACATTAGCCCCTGCAATAGTAATATCTGTACCATTTACCGTTGTATTTGCAGTACCTGCAACTGTTGCACTATCGCTAATTGCAATATTGCTTGCTTCTACACTTACATTAGTACCAGATACATTAGCATCTTCGCCTGTAATAGTTGCATTAGTTGCTTCAATTGAAGCATTAGTACCATTGAGGCTAGAGTTATTTAGAGTTACAACTACTCCACGTACTACCGCATTTACTGCATTTACTAAAGAGTTGTTAACTAAAGAAACATTAGTTGCATTAACTATAGCATTGTAAACGGCTGCTAAAGTAGTGTTATCTAAAGTAGCGTTATTAGTACTATTAACCGTTGCATTACCACCTGCAGATAAAGTTGCATTAGCAATTGTTACGTTTTGCGCAGTAATGTTAATATCACGACCTACAGTGAAGGTATTGCTTGCATCAGTAATAGTTACATTACCTTGAGCCGAAGTTAAGTTAAGGTCTAAACCTGTAGTAAAGTTTGAGTTGGCTACTACTAAGTCATCTTGTACCCCAACACTTACGTTACCTGCACTTGAAGAGAGGTTACTTGCAGCTATGCTGGTGTTAACTGTTGAAGCATTACCTAGGTTTAAGTCAGAGTTGCTTGAACCTGTTGCTGCTAGGTTTGAGTTATTTACATTAATGTAAGCTGAAGAAACATTAATGTTTGCTTGCGAAGAAACATTAGAGTCACTAATGTTAATGGTGCTACTGTTAGTAATTTCGAGGTTTAGATCTCCTGAACCTGCAGCAAGGCTTGAGTTAGAGATATTTAATAAACCACCGTCAGTTGCACCTGAGCTAATAGTTACAGCCTGAGCAGCTGAAACATTAGTGCCATTTAAGGAAATATTGCTTGCATTAGCTTCAATATCAACGTTTTGTTGTGCTGAAGTTAGATTTGAGCCAGAAATACTTAACTCACCTGAGTCTTCATACACACTTACATTGTTGTAAGCATAAAGCGTTGAGTTAGTTAAGTTAATGCTATTAGTAGTGCCTGTACCTGTAGTTAAAGTAACATTAGCTGCAGTTGAAGCAATATTTGAGCCATTGAGCACATTAATTGCTTGTACTGAACCATCACCACCTAAAGTAATGTTAGCTTGAGCAATTAAACTTGAGTTAATGATGTTGATTGCATTGTTAGTGGTAAATAAAATCGCAGGGATTTCTGTATCACTACCTGCCGCTAATGTCGACACAAAAGTAGAGTCAATTAAACTAATATTTTGTGTATTTTGCGTATAAGCAATTAATCTTTGTGCATTAGCAGTTGAGTTGCTAAATACTAGAGCACCATTTAAAGTATTGAATACACTAACGTTGCTACCAGCATTAAATGAGCTGTTAGTAAAGATTAGGCTAACATTATCACTAGCTCCTGTACCACTAACTAAAACATTTTCACTTGCTTGTAAGTTAGTGTTGTTTAAAGTTAGGTTAGTTGCAACAGATGATGTACCTGTGCCTACTAGAGATAAGCTTGCATTAGCATTTTCTGAACTAATATTAAAGCCATCAATGCTTGTTGCACTAGTAGCATTGCTTGTAGTACCTGCAATTACTGAAATGTTAGCAGTAGCATTATTTCTTGCTGTAATATTTAAACTCGCAATATTTAGGGCAGTATTTGTCCAGTTTAAGTTTGCTTGGTTACCAGCAATAATTGTTACATTACTAAAGTTAGTGTAAGTAGATAATGCGCTAGTGCAAGTTGCTGTGGCATTAAAGTTATTACTTGCATTAAAGGTCGCATTATCAAAGTTTTGTCCACTACTGTTAGTTGTAGTTAGGTCAATGTTAGATGCAATAATACTGGTGTTATCGTAGTTTTTCCCTACAAAGCTATCAGTGTAATTACCTGTAGCATTTACACTAAAGTTTGAGGCATTTAAATTACTTGCCGTACTTAAAGTAAAGTTAACATTAGTTACATTCGTAAATGCAGAGTTACTTAAAGTTAAGTTGTACTGGCTTGCAACCGCACGAGTAGCACTAATATTACTAAAGTTACTAATGGTTGTATTATTGAGGATAAAGTTAGCTGCATTACTTGTTGAAGTTGCAGTATTTCTAAAGTAAACATAACCCATAGTACTCGCGTTACCATTTAAGGTCGAGTTAGTTAAGGTTAGGTTACCCCCATTAATACTAAAGTTAGCATTAGCTACATTACTAAAGATTAAGCGATCATAAGTACTTGTACTATTAGCCGTTACCGTTAAGCAAGCTTCACCTGTAACATTGTTCACGCTATAGTTAGTAATATTAATTTGTGCCCCACTTACAAGAAGGTTAGCTGCACGTGAAGTTGTAGTATTACCAATAGTTACATTACCACTAGTACTTGTAGAGCTAATGGTAGTATTGCTTGAAGAGTTTAAAGTAATACCTTCAAGTTTTACGGTGTTGTTACTGGTAATATTAATATTGGTTGCTGAGTAGTTATTTTTTGTTGCTGTAGCAGCTGCCGAAGCATTGTTAGTTAAGTTAACTAAATTTGTTGCCGTTAACAGTAAGGTTGTACCCGCAGTTAAGTTAGAGTTAACTATAGTTAAGTTAGTACCACTATTTAAAGCAATGTTGTAAGCAGCTTTTAAAGTAGAGTTATCTAAAGTAACTGCACCTGTAGAAGAAATGTTAATACTATAGTTAGCGGTTAAGTTCGAACTTCCGATTCCAACTGTTCCTGTAGCATTGGTATAGTTAATGTAACCTGCTGAAATATTCGAGTTAGAAATCGATAAATAGGTACCGTTGTAAATATTTAGGTTACCTGCAATAGTAACATTGGTGTATTGGAAAATGGTACTATTGGTGTAAATGTTCAGATTCGAAGTTGCATTAGTTGAACTTATGTTCGCATAGTAAAAACGAATTTGACTTTGTGCATTTAAGGTAACACTTGTTGTTGCTAAGTAGCTATTAATCTGATTCGAAGTAATAATCGAGTAACTATTACCTGGGTGAGCTGCATTACCATCATAGTCATTGAAAGTACTGCAGGTCATGTTGATAATATCTGAACTACAATAGTTAGTCGAGAGAAGGTTATTCACCATTGTCCAGTTTGGTGAGGAGTTTACCACCAGAATCGCAATAGGGTCAAGCAACCAGTTACCTATATTGCCGTAAACCGATCTCGTATCAACTGAAACATTGTCACCTAGGTTCAGAGTTTGTCCTGAGGTTTCAACAAAACCACCGTTACCATTTACCGAAGTAGCTAAGAAAGTACCGTCGTAGTAACCTATGTTACCCCAAGCGATTACTTGTCCTGCATCACCGTCAGTACCTGATACGTTAATTACTGCTCCACTCGAAATACTTGTATTAGCAGCTAGTTTTAACTCTCCAGTTCCTTCCTCATCACCACCAATGTAAACATTACCCCCAGTATTACCAGAGGCATTAATTAATGCATTGTTCTCTAAAACAATTTGGTCACCAAGTACAGTTACATTACCACCTGTGCCTGACGCATTAGAAACATTGATTGTGCCGTTAACTACTACTAAACCAGATTGATTGCTAATGTTAGCAGCTAATTGGCTATCATTAAAGCTAATATCTTGTACTTGATCTGATTCTGAAGCTCCGTAAATAATTACTTCGCCACTTGCGGTAATTGAAGCTTGAGTTGCAGAATAATCTGAAGAAATGATATCTGCAAAAGAAGAATCAGAGGTATAACCTACAGCTACTTTATTAGCAAGTAAAACTGCACGTTTAGTAATAATTTCCCCAAGGTTAACTGCTTTATTTTCTGCCGTTACTTTGTAAGAAATTAATGGATTATCTAAATCTTGAATTGTAATTGATTGACCAGCGAGTAAGTAAACTGTACCATTTTTGGCTTCAAGGACACCAGTGTTTACCACTTGACCACCCACTAAAGCTAGAGTACCGTCATCGTTTACTTTAATTACCCCTTGGCTTAGGATGCTCGCAATTGCCGAATCTTTATCTTGATTAAATACGTAATTACCATTTAAAAAGTCTTCGTTGGTAATATCAAGAGTTGAGGCAACAAGAGAGGCAACATCTACTACTGAGTTTTCCCCAAAAACAATACCTGCAGGGTTAACAATAAATACTTTACC
>NZ_NRJH01000047.1 GCF_003585925.1 Psittacicella melopsittaci | reverse complement strand
AATATTTAATATTAAATATTGTTCCTATAACTTAAGAATAAATTAAATATTCTGGATATTAATAAAATAGGTTGTATGAAATTAGAATCTATATTGTGCAGTAACGCTTACATTACGATTTGGACCAAAGTAACAAACTGAGTTACAGTTAGTTAGGTAAGTTTTGTTAAAGAGGTTTGTAGCGTTAAGCGTAACATTCCAATCTTTAGTTGCTTGCCATGAAACCATAGCGTCTAATAACCATACAGGTTTAATGCTTGCATATGCTGTAGATTGGTAACCACCAGGAACAGCTACATAAGCAATATTTCTTGCAGCTACAGTACCTACATATCTAGTACCAACACCTACTGTTACATCACTACCAACTTTAAAGTTGTTCCAAAGACTAACTACATTTTTTGGAATACCGTTAGATTGGAATGAACCTGTTGAACGATAAGTAGTTGCAGAGGTATAAGTATAAGCTAGGCTTGCTTGCCAGAAGCTCGTTAGGTTAACATTAGCACTTAGTTCCCAACCGTGTGAACGTTGCTCTAAATCATTTTGAGTAAAGCTACCGTTAGTGTAACTACGTTCAAATGGATTACGGTTTTTAATGTTGAAGTAACTTACTTCAAAGCTACCGTCAAATAGTTCAGGTGCGTATTTAACCCCTGTTTGGAAAGCATTTGCTTTGTTGTAGTTAAATGTAGCATAACCTGTTGCACTTGTAGGAACTGGAGCTTTAGCATTAAATGCCTGTGAGTAGTTTACATATGGAGTAATGCCATAAGGTAAATTAAATGCTAAGCCACCTGAGTGAACTGTGTGTCCTGTGTTGTAACTGTTAGAGATACCAAATGCAGTACCACGACCATTTACACTCATGTAACGGATACCATAGTTGAAAGTTACATATTTAGTAAAGTCAACTGAAGCTAAAGCGTATAAACTAGCTTGGTTGGTAGTTTGTACATAGTGGTAAGGACTCATTGAAGCGTAAGCATCTGCTTCTTGTGATAAATACGTTGGGTTAAAGATATTTATTGTAGAAGCACTACCAGAAGCAAGATCACCTTCAGTACGTACATGCTGTAATTCTACCCCTAAAGCTAAAACAGCATTAATATTTCTACTTAGATCCCCATTTAATACTACACGGTTATCAAAGTAATGAGATTGGTAGTTACCTTTATTATAGGTGTATTGACGTACCCCAGTTGTACCTGTAGGTAAAACCATTGCCATACCAGCTACTACATCAAAGTAGTAAGTGTTAATGTAGTTAAAGCGATAGTTTTGCTCAAATTTAACGCGATCATTAAATGTATGCGTTAACTCCCAACCTAGGTTGTACTGTTTAGTATCAGTTTTAGCATAGTTAGGTTCACCAAAGTAAGTGCTTGAGCTAAATGAACCGCCCGAAGTTATATAAGAACCATAGCCAGGTACAACAAAGTTACTTGGGATACCATTTTGAGCATTGAAACTGGTTAAAATAGTTAACTGAGTTTTATCGCTGATGTCAATGGTAAATGAAGGAGCAAAGTAGTATTGACGAGTATAAGTGAAATCTTTTTGTCCACGTGTATGTTGCCATTCACCTACTACACGGTAACGAATAAAGTCGTTAATACGATTTGAGTAGTCTACACCAATTTGATAGGTATCATCACTACCTACTTTAAATTGTACTAAGCCTTGAGGAGTTGCCGTTGGACGTTTAGAAACTAGGTTTACTACCCCACCAGCTTGTGTTGCCCCATAAAGAACTGAGTTAGCACCTTTTACAATTTCAACTCTTTCAATACCAAATAATACTGGGTTGTATACATAGTATCCATTTGGATAAGTAAAGCTAGCACCATCCATTGCAAATTCTGGACTAAAGCCACGAATACGGAAGATGTTATAGTGGTTACTTGGTGCGTAGTTTGAATAAACGCCAGGAAGATAGATTAGAGCTTGATCTAGTTTAGTCGCTCCTGTTTGTTGTTCTACTTGCTGTGCATTGATATTTAGAGTTGAAGCTGAGCTATCAGCTTTACCTAAACGATTTACAGTACCTACAACTGTAACTGGAGCTAAAGTAAGAGAAGCCGAGTTAGTTGTTGTAGTTGTCGTTGAAGTGTCAGCAAAAGCTAAACCAGAGCCAAGAGACACAGTTAGAACGGCCGTCGCTAAGCGAGAGAGTTTATTTTTCATCTGCATATATTAAATTAGAGTGAGAAAAAAGAAAGTACTTGAGGTTGTGTGTGCTCAACCTCGCCAAGAAGAAATAAAAATTAAATGTAAATCATTTTCATTTAGTAATTGGTACTATTTTACCAAGAGTTAGGTAAAAGTTACAAAACATTTTTATCTCCTTTTTTCGTAAACTATAGGTAAAGGTCAAGTTGGAAGAGTAAACTCTTTGTTTATTAAGAATAATAGGCTTTATATTGGTGCCGAAACATCAAAGGAAGGCATGGCAAAGACCATGTTATTTGGTAGGGGATTATAATTTCTTTTGTTAAATTTGAGAAAAAATTCTAACTTCTTATAACAACAAAAGTCCTCTGAACTTGGCAAGTTCAAAGGACTTTCTTTTATTGCAAATAAAGAAGTTTGCAGGTTTCAAACCAAGCAATTATGATGTTGCAAATTAAGTAATTTTTTACTTATGCTTGTAATAATTGCGGTTTGAAAAAGTTATTATCAATAAAGAGATTTAAGAGTTCTACAGTTTGGAAAAGAACTAATTGTTCATTATCACAAACTGATTTCCATTTAACGTTTTCTGTAGTAGATACATCAGAGAACTCGAGGAGAGTTTGGGTATCTTCTTGAACATAGCGTTTTGGTGAAGATTGATTTACTTTATAGCCAATGCCTTCAAAGTCTTTTACATCACCTAACCACTCTTCAATAATACCTGTATCTATAGTATTACCTGTAGTTAAACCAACTGAAACAGTTTGGGTTGTACCGTAGAATACTGGAGCAACTATGTTGTTAACATGCACTGTATCTACTTGAGGCATAATGCGTTTAATTTGCCCTTCAAAGTTAATTTGTTTATCAGGAGCAACATCAGTTAAAGCATTTACATCAAAAGCTAAAGACATTTTTTCTTTACCATCATCTTGGGTAAAGTTAAAAAAGTCACGTGTTTGTTTAGCTAAAGTAGCTGCAGCGTCTTTGTTAATGTAAGTTACAGGGAAAATATTAGTTACGCTTACATATAACATAGGTTGATTTAAGCGCAGATTATTAATAATGTACATTAATTGGCTCACTTGTGGGTGAGGTAAAGACACCATTTTTTTCTCCATTACTTCCTCAAGTTGAATTTCATCAACACGAGGAATAATAACTGGCATTTGATCTAGAGTAGCAGAGTAACCTGTTAGATCGATAGAGAACACGCTTTTGGCAGCTGCCCCTGTAAGGAACTTAAGGTTTTCAATGGTATCGTTGTAAAGATATAGATCTACGTCATCCCAATCTACATTGGCAAATTTGCGGTAGTCGTAGTTAAATCTTTCGATTACTTCAATATCATCAAAGTTGTATGAATCTGCATTTGCATTTTCAACAATAGTTATACGAGAGATGTCTTCATGTAAGTTTTCTGCTAGAGATAAGAATTTGGTAATAAATAATTCATCTGCAGAGATAGCAATATGTAAACCCATGCTTTTCCTTCTTTTGGTAGTCGATAAATTTATTTGCCTGTATATTATAACAAAAAAAGCCTCTTCACAAAGAGAGGCATAAAAGGTTAGAGATTCTCTAATACTTGATATTCAATCAGGCGAGCTTTTTCCTTGTTATCTTCATAAGGAGTAGCTTGCTTTTGGTCATCTAAAGGAACTTGATCGAGGCTAACACTTGGGTGTACCATGATTACAGCCCCACGTCCTGTTTTTTGATGATAAGAACGCGCATTTTTTAACCAAAAGTGCATTAATTGAGAAAATTCTTCGGGACTTGTATCGTAATTGTATACGCCTAGGAGTTCTTTGCGCATAGAATAAGCTGAAGAACGAGCTTTTTTGGTCGCCATACGCAGAATAAGATTTTGAACTTTTGACGCCCCAGGTAGATTTGTCCGGTTAAGTTGATTAACGCGGTTTAAGCTTCTTACCCAAATTTTATTTTGATCAAGACGGTGTTCGGCATAGAACTCTCGTAAAGCCTGAGCAAATAAAGGTAACATATGTACATGTTGATGACCGTCAATAAAATCAGGCCAACAGTCAAAAAGATCTTCGAACAAGAAAAATTGGCGTTCGATTTCTTTGTAAATTTGGGCAATAATTTTTTTGCTATTCCCCTTAGCAAAAAATACACGCAAATATACTGGGTTTAGGAGTTTGTGAATAGGGGAAATTAACTCTTGATTTTGGTGAGATGAGAGTTTTTCCGTAAAGTTTAGGTGTAAGCCTAAACTTAATTTATGGTCATGTTTTAAACGTAAGGCTTCTTCAATATAATCTAAAGTTAGATTAGGGGCATCAACTAATACCGAAGCACAATTAATTTTTCCAGCTTTAGCTAGATTAATTGTGGCTTGATTAATCCCTGGGGTCAAACCAAAGTCACCTACGCAAATTTCTAAGTTATGTGAAGCTAACAGTTGCTTAAAACTTGTGTCCATTTGTTTAATTATTTAGTTAATATACTTTTATTTTATTATAAATTGCAAAAAAATGCCTTAGTAAATTTTAATCTTCTTTTTTAGGGGCAAATAAGGAGGCTAAAACTCCTAGAGCAAGTATACCAACTACAAGGCTAACATTTAGAGAAATTAGCTGATAATGCGTAATTTTACTCAAAGATTCTAAGCCCTTTTAATGGCAATGTAGAATAATAAAACAATGATAGCTTTATCTAAATAAACTAAATATTTGCTTAAGGGGGCTAGAATAAAGTATAAACTCCGTAAACCTAAGATTGCAAAAATCATAGCAACATAAACTAATAAAGGTTCTTGGGTTACTGAAATTACTGCCGGCACTGAATTAAATGCAAAAGCTATACCACCCAAAGGCTAGCGTCTTTTAAGTTAATGCGCTTTTTGTTTTTATGGCTCACTAAATCCATGTAAAGAGAAAAGCCTATAGTGAGCAGGAAAATAAGAATAGTTTCTCGAGGAAAACCTTTTTACCTTCTTTAATGAATTTTGTAAAGTTTAAATTAATTATAGAACTTTTACATTTGTAATGCATGTAACTTGTGGTAAAATCTTTAATTATATCCATAAAAGTACTGTGTTTATTGTTTATTGTTTAGTAGTTGTAAAAGGTTGATAATTAACCTTTGAAATAGATTTGTTTTTTACTAGGGATTATATTTTTTAATGCAAATTGATTATCAATATTTCGAACCTTTATTGGTTAAATTAAACTACATGTCTCAAGAGGATATTGAAAAATGTCGGGCTGCTTATGCCATTGCTTATGAAGGACATGATGGTCAATTTCGAAGCTCGGGAGAGCCTTATATTACTCACCCAGTAGCCGTAGCTGGGATTTTAGCGGACTTAAGTTTAGATGTTCCTGCTATTCAAGCGGCTTTATTGCACGATACCATTGAAGACACTAAGTTCCAAAGACCAGAGCTGTTAGAATTATTTGGTCCTGTAGTAACAGATATAGTTGATGGCGTTTCTAAATTAGATAAATTAAAATTCCGTACACGTAAAGAAGCTGAAGTAGCTAACTTTCGTAAAATGATTTTAGCTATGACCAAGGATGTACGCGTAGTTTTAATTAAACTTGCCGACCGTACTCATAATATGCGTACGCTTGGAGCTTTACGTCCAGATAAACAAAGACGTATTGCCCAAGAAACTATAGACATCTATTCGGCGTTAGCTTACCGTTTGGGGATTATGCATATTAAGCGCGAGCTAGATAGTCTTTCGTTCCGTGCTCTTCATCCTGTACGCTATCGACTTCTAAAAGAAGCGGCTGCTAAGGCTTCAAATTTACGTAAGAAACAAATTCTTAACGTACAAAATGCCATTGAAAATGCTTTAAAAGAACATGGCATTAAAGCGGATGTACAAACCGAACGCATTCCTCTGTACAACATTTATAAGAAAATGTTGCATAAGAAGCAAAAATTTAATTCGATTTTAGATATTTATCGCTTTATTATCGTCACTAAAACCCAAGATGAATGTTATCGTTCACTAGGAATAGTGCATGGTTTATATAAACCAGTTCCAGGTACTTTCCAAGATTTTATTGCTCTACCAAAAACTAATGGTTACCAAACTCTAGTTACTGAGTTAATTAACGAGCTCGGAGATCCAGTAGAAGTATTTATTCGTACTGAATCTATGGATGAAGTAGCAGATCTTGGTATTGCTCAAACTTTAATGTATACGCCAAATAACTTAAATACCATTGGGCAAGAGCAAGTACAAAAATGGTTAGAATCTCTAGCTGAACTGCAACATTCATCGGTTAACTCAATTGAGTTTAATAACTCAGTTAAAGAAGAAATTTTCCCAGAAGATATATTTATTTTCACGCCAAGAGGAAAAATTATTACTTTACCGCAAAAATCTACGGTATTAGATTTTGCTTACTATATCCACTCTAATGTGGGTATTCATGCGGTTTCGGGTTTAGTTGATGGTAAAGAAGCTCCTCTCGATCAAATTCTTAAAACGGGGCAAACGGTAGAAATTGTTACTAGCGACGATGCTTATCCAACCGAGTACTCTTTAACCTTAGTGAACTCGGCAAGAGCCAAAGCTCGCATGCGTCAAGCTCTTAAAGATCGCGAAATGGATAAGTATATTGCCAATGGTAATAAGGCATTAGAAGACTTATATCAAGGGCAAAGCATTGCTTCTTTAGATAGCAAGGCGTTACAACATGCCTTAGACTTTTTCAACTTAAAATCATTAAATGATTTATATGCTGAAATTTGTATTGGTAATATAATTTCTCCAGTTGCCAAAGCGGTAATAGACTCTTACCTCAATGCTGATCAAGATAGTGATAATATTCTTGAGCAGTTACAAAATGGAACCTTAATGAGTGATTTAACTTATGCTGATTTACTTGCAGTAAATCATCAAGTTAGTATAGATCCGAACTCTTATATCACTCCTGATGATCCTATAGTTTTAACAACTAATTTTGGTAATGGTCTTTTAGTCCACCACAAAGATTGTAACTTTATTCGCCAACGGAATTTAACTCCTTATCAACATTGTCTAATTAAATGGGGTGTTGATGCTGTACCAAATAGTCGCGTGCAAATTCAATTGCATTTAGAGACCAAAGATACAGACGGTGATAAGTTTGTTGAGCAGGTAGTTGAACTTATTAACAGTTACGACAAACCAGTATTACGTGCTGTTACTGGAGTTAACCACCATGAGCATACAACCTACTTAAAACTGGAATTACATGTAGCTAATGCTCAAGAAATCAAAGAATTTGTTGCTTTCTTAGAGAGTAAGCCAGAATTAATTAAAATTTATCGTTGGGATCGTGGCTATACCCAAGGTCACTTTGAACGTATGTAATTTATTTAGAACTCCAAGAGTAAAATCTTGGGGTTTTATTTTTTTTGCAAAAGGATTGAAGGAGTTCGTTGGATTAGAAATACGCGTTTTTTATTAACGAGGAGAATATATTTTTTCTAGGGTAGTTATTTGGCATAAATTTTTACTTTATTGCGGTTATTTTTTTAATTTTTTGCCTAATAAATTTAGTTACCACCCTAAAAATTAGAAAAAATAAAATATAAATTTAGTTATTGAGAGAAAATTACTTTGTAAGCATTTGATTAAGGGGGAGAAAAATTTTGCGAAAAAATTAAATATTTAAACAAAAAAGGGTATAATATAAGTAATAAAATTAAGGTAAAAACTTGGTTTTATTTTTCTACGAAATAATATTTTAAAACGGAAGAATTAATTAAAATTTAAGGAAGAAATAATGTCAGAAAACAATGATCGTAAAAAAAGTTTTGAAGCTGCATTTAGCATGATTGAGAAAAAATACGGTAAAGGTTCTATTTTCCGTATGAGTGAATCTCCAGATTTAAATATCCCAACCATTTCAACAGGATCTTTAAGTCTTGATGTAGCTTTAGGGGTGGGCGGTCTTCCTCAAGGTCGTATTGTTGAAATTTTTGGTCCTGAATCATCAGGTAAAACAACAGTAGCTTTATCTGTTGTAGCTCAAGCACAGAAAAAAGGTTTAAACTGTGCTTATATTGATGCAGAGAATGCTTTAGATCCTTCATACGCAAAACGTATTGGCGTAAACTTAGAAGATTTATTTATTTCGCAACCAGACAATGGTGAGCAAGCTTTAGAGATTGTTGAAACTCTAGTGCGTTCAAACAGCTTAGATGTAGTAGTTATTGACTCAGTAGCTGCTTTAACACCTCGTGCTGAAATTGAAGGTAACATGGGTGATAGCCATGTTGGTTTACAAGCTCGTTTAATGTCACAAGCTTTACGTAAATTAACAGGGGCAGTTAAACAATCTAAATGTTTAGTAATTTTTATTAACCAAATTCGTATGAAAATTGGGGTTATGTTTGGTAACCCTGAAACCACAACAGGTGGTAACGCTCTACGTTTCTACGCTTCAGTACGTTTAGATATTCGTCGTACAGCTCAAGTAAAAGATAAAGAAAATGTAGTAGCTAATACAACTCGCGTTAAAGTAGTTAAAAATAAAGTAGCACCTCCATTCCGTGAAGCTATTTTTGATATAGTTTTCAATAAAGGAATTAACAAGTCTGGAGAGATCATTGACTTAGGTGCAACACACGGGTTTATTGAAAAATCTGGTGCTTGGTATTCTTATGACGGACAAAAAATCGGTCAAGGTAAAGCAAAAGCTATTGAATGGCTAGAAGCTAATCCTGAAGTTGCGGAATTACTTGAGCAAAAAATTAAAGATAAATTACTGCAAAGCAATGATTTATTAACTGTGGGTGGAGATAATACCCAAGTTGATGAGTTAACTGATTTAGCAGATGAATTATTCTAAAGAAAAAGCAGGTAATTCCTGCTTTTTCCTTTATATAAATTAATCAACTTAAATAATATGTATCTAAAACGAATATTTCTTTTTGTTTTTCTTCTTTTTAGCGTAAGAAGTTTTGCCCTTCCAGCCCTTGATGCGGCACCAGTTGATAGTCCTGATTATAAACAGTTATACTATCCAGCGATGGCAAAGGCTTTAAAAGCAAAAATGGCTAATGTAAGAACTATTCTAGTTTTACCTGTTGTAGGTAATAAATTAGATGAAGTGATTGCTCTTACGGTACAAGGAAGTTTTGCTCGTGCTTTAGTGGCAACGGGGTATTATGTTATTCCTCCTGCAGTTTCCAATGCTTTCTTTGCTTCGCAAGGCTTAAACTTTGGTACAGATGTGCGGAACATTCCTTTACGTGATCTCCTCGATAAAACAGGAGCTGATGCTGTATTGTATCTTGATGCAGCTAGAGGGGAAACGGACAATAGTTGGATTGTTGGAAATATTATAAAGATAGATATCCGAGGTAAACTAATAACCTACGGGGATTTACCTATTTTTGAATTTAGACATACCAATTGGCTAAAACTTACGGATGGGATAAATGGAACCGAAGGCTTCTTTGAGATGTTAGCTAAGCTAATTGTAACTACGGTAAATGCAGCTGAAACTGACGAAAACCAAGTTAAAGTAAGTTATTTTGTTCAAGGTCATCCTATTTTCCAAACTACAACTAGATTACCTGCCCAAGCTTTACATGGTCTAAGTTTAGGTCCTTACGGTTATAAATATGCTACGCGTTTATGTTTTGGGCATAATTTAAGTAAAAGCGATCTGAAAAAAGAAAATTATCAATATCGTCTCTACTTACCTGACTGTGATACAAATGTAGATCAGGTTTTTCTTTACTATGTTAGTATGGATATGGCTTCACCAGAGTTTTGGGGCTTAAATGAGTTCCCAGCTGAGGTGCTAGAAGAAGCTCAAGAATATAGAAAATACTTAAAAAGTATAGGAGTGAATAGATAATGCGTAAGTTACTTGTTATTTTTATTCCACTTTTATTAGCTTCTTGTTCTTTTTCTCCTAAGTATGAGTATTTTGATTACTTATCTAAGCCAATAAATCTTGTAACTAGTAAAAGTGTTGAAGAAGTGTATGTTAATGGAACGGTAATAGATCAACTGGCTAGTTATGATGTTAGCGAGGATCAGCTTGCTTCAAGATTATGGCAAGAATTTGCTATGACTTATAGAATGTATTCTTATCAACAAGTTCCAGGTGCAAGTATGATGGCTGGATATGCTTTATTAAAGCAAGGTGATACCGAAAAAGCGATAGAATACTTCAATAAGGAAAAAGAAGACTTTCCAGAATCAACTAAATTTATAAATCTATTACTTTCTACAATTAAAAAATAATCGGATACTAAAATGAAAAAACTCCTTTCGTTAATTATGCTCATAAGTACGGCAACCTTTTTAGCTGCTTGTTCTTCTGAAACTACAACTATTATTCCTCAAGAACAGCAAGGTGTAGTATTAAAACAAAATGACGGTACTACTAGACCTCTAGAAATCTCCATTGGTCGTTTTGATAATCGTTCTGACTATAATAATGGTGTATTTGCTAATAACACCTTGTCTCAACAAGGTTTAGATACTTTAGTACAAGCCCTAACGCAAACTGGTTACTACGTAGTAATGAACCGTTCATTACTAGATAAGTTAAGTTACGAAAGCGAATTAAATGGTTATCAGTTTAAACCTCTAGGAGCTCGCTATGTATTAGCAGCGTCAATTACTGAGTTTGGACGTCGTCAAGAAAGCTCAACTGCCATATATGGTTTAGTAGGTAAAAGTCGCACTGATGTAGCTTATGCAACTGTATCTTTAGTATTAGTAGATGTTTCAACTTCAGCTACTGTTGCTTCAGCTTCTGGTACTGCAAAAATTGACATCACAGGGCGTAAAGCACTTGGTACAGGGACTAACATTAGTTATGACTCTTCACAAAACCAACGTGTTTTATCTTTAGCTATTCGTGATGCGGTAAATAATTTAATTAATGTTACACGCTATATGCGTTAATCATAAAAAAGCACCTCGAGATTTTTCTCGAGGTGTTTTTTATTAACTTAATTCAGGATAAGTGTAATAAGCGTTATATTCTTTTTTACTTGGTAAAACCAAGAAAATAAGTAAAACTAAAGGAGCAATAATCCCAAGTAATACCCACCAACCACTAAAGCCAGCATCATGTAAACGACGAATATATGCGGTAATTGATAAGCAAAGATTTACGAGCCAGAGGAAAAAATAAAAGAGGCTAACTAAAACAATAAAGATAATTTGCCCTGGAGTAATTAAACTAGTAAATTCGATTTGCTCAAGGTTATTTAAATGTTGTTGATAAACTTCAACAACTTGCCAAATATGGTAAAAAAGAAAAGCACCATAGAGCAGGCTTATAGCCCCCATAATAAGAACTTTATGGCAAAGAAAAAATAACCAGAATTGGGTTCGTGTTTCCCGTGCTTGTCCCAGAGTAATATTCTGGTAATGAAGCATTAAGTTTTGGTAAAGATAAGACATGGTAATTATCAATAAAGTAATGGCATTTAAATAACTTTAAATGCCATAGATCTTTTAATCCTTTTTAGTTGGAGTTGCTTGAGCTTGCTCTGCTTTAACTTCAGTAGCTTCTTCTGCTTTAACTTCAGTAACTTCTTCAGCTTTAGCATCAGTAGCTTGTTCAGCTTTAACTTCAGTAGCTTGTTCAGCTTTAACTTCAGTAGCTTCTTCAGCTTTAGCTTCAGTAGTTTCTTCTGCTTTAACTTCAGTAGCTTCTTCTGCTTTAGCTTCAGTAGCTTCTTCTGCTTTAGCTTCAGTAGTTTGTTCTGCTTTAGCTTCAGTAGTTTGTTCTGCTTTTACTTCAGTAGTTTGTTCTGCTTTTACTTCAGTAGTTTTTTCAGCTTTTACTTCAGTAGTTTTTTCAGCTTTAACTTCTTCTTTAGCAGGAGCCACAAAAGGTTCGTCTTCAGCTTGTGGGAATACTTTAGGGTTACGATATTTATTATTACTTGTTTTAGTTGGGAATAGAGCTAATAAAGATAAAACAGCAACTAGAATAAGGAGATTTACCGAATTTGTAAATACTGTAACTTTATCTGGTTCCCCTAAGAAAACTGTAAACGCGCAAATTACCACAAAGAAAACTACAATAGATAAGCCTGGAAGACCAAAGTCACGAACTCGTCTAAATGCAGCAGCCAAGTTAAGTAGTAGCACTAAGGCAAATACTACAGAAAAACTTGCTACTGTAGCTAAGTGGGTATCATGCCCATAGACAAAAGCTAAGGAAACAGTAAAGCTTCCTAAGATTAAGTAAGCAAAGAAGAGAACGATACCAACAAATAAATTGTAGAGGAAAAATTCGCGACGACGTTCGGTAGCTTTAAATGTAAAGAGATGGAGAAAATGTCTCCATAGGTTCTGATTTAAATTTGGACGTACAGCCATAAAACTTCCTTAAAAAATCAAAAAAAATTCTAGTCCATTAATAACTATATTAATATAAATTTTTTTAGATTTGTTAATTATTTTTTTGTTGGTTATAATTTAATTGGTACGTCTAATTGTTACAACAAAACGCTCGTTATCTTCTATGCCTGGAACCTCAACTTGAGTAATATTTTCAATAGTGAATTTTGCTGGGAGAGTTTGGATTTCCTCTTCAGTTTTTGCCCCTTTAAGAAGAACGTAATGTCCTTGTTCGGCAAGTAAATGTTCACAAACAAGAGTCATACGATCAAGAGCAGTAAAGGCACGACTAGTAATGCAAGCAAAAGTTTGAGCATGATAGTCTTCAACTGGGCTATGAACAATAGTTACATTCTCAAGTTTTAAGCTGAGAACTACATGGCGTAAAAATTGAATTCGTTTTCCTAATGAATCTAATAGAGTAAAATGAATTTGCGGATTAACTTGAGCAAAGAATAGAGCTAAAGGAATACCTGGTAACCCCGCTCCAGTTCCTACATCGAGAACACTTTCGTAGTTTGCAAAATATGGAGCTACTACCAGAGAATCAAAGAGATGCTTAATCAGCATTTGCTCTGGATCTTTGATTGCCGTAAGATTATAGGCTTGATTCCACTTGTGCATAAGTTCTAAATAAGTTAAGAACTTTTCTGTCATTTGTGGAGTTACATGTTCTTCTAAATAAGGATTTGTTTTTACTAATTGCGTAAACTTATTTTGCAATTGAGCTTTAGGAAATTCTAGAGTACGACGTGCCATATAATATTATCAATTTGAAAAATTAGCTTGCTGTTATTATAAGAGAAAAAACCGTTTTAACCAAAAAAAACATAATGAATGAATTATCTAAAGAACCGCAACTTTTTAATGTGGTGATGCTTGTAGCTTATAAAGGTACTAACTACGCTGGTTTTCAGCGACAAGATCATGCTACTAGTGTGCAAGGATGTCTTGAACAAGCAATTAGTAAAGTAGCTAATCATCCTGTAGAAACCTTTTGTGCAGGACGCACCGATGCAGGCGTGCATGGAACTAATCAAGTAATAAACTTTGTTACTACCGCTAGTCGTCCTGAACATGGCTGGCTAAGAGGCACCAATACCCATCTTCCTAAAGATATACGCGTAGTAGCTTGTAAAATAGTGCCTCAGGACTTTCATGCTAGATTCAGTGCTGTTTTTCGCAGATATCGCTATGTAATCTTAGAAAATACTTTTGCTGATGCACATTTAGAAGATAGTGTTACTTGCATATCCTATCCTCTTAATGTGGAGTTAATGCAAGAGGCGGCTCAACATCTCCTTGGCGAACAAGATTTTAAGAGTTTCCAAGCGGCAAGATGTCAGGCAACAACTAGTAACCGCTGTATTCACCATGCTAAGTTTTACCGTCAAGGTAACTTTTTAGTGTTTGATATTCAAGCTAATGCTTTTTTATATCATATGGTGCGTAATATTATGGGAGCCTTATTAAAAGTTGGAAAGGGAGAACTATCTCCGCAAGAGTTTAAAGCTTTAATTGAAGCAAAAAATAGAAATCTTGCTCCTGCCACAGCTCCTGCAAATGGATTATATCTCGTTGAAGTAGGATATCCAGAGGAATATTCGATGCTCAAGCCTAGTTTTATAGGTCCGAGCTTTTTATTAGATTAAGAGAAGGTATAAGGCCTTCTCTTTTTTTTGTGCACTTTTTTTAGTATTGAGGGTGGCAAGTTTTACGTAGCTTACATTATCTTGGTTATAGCTTAGATAACGTTGAAATCATAATTATAAAGTTAGGAACTGCATTCTGAAGTTACTAAGCTTAACAAAGAAAGGCTTGAGTTTTTCTTATTTTTACTTTGGTTGATTGGTTAATTATTTACTTTATTTACTCTCTCAAGACCTGAACACAAATGAACACTAATGCAAAGAATTGAAAAATCCTAATTGAACGAAATTGACAAAAATTGAAAGAAATTGACACATACCTTAGAGAAGGATAAAACTTAAATTGAGGAAAAATGTGAACAATTATGGAGAAGGGATCTTGCTAAATCTTGAGTAAAATAGTTAGTCTTTTATAGCGATAAATGCCCTAAAATTAGTGTGTAACTAAAATCAAATATAGAAAATGTATTAATAATTAAGTAGATTTAATGGATTTGGGATAAAATAGAAAAAATAGGGTAATTTATTTTTTCGAAGTATGTAAAAAATAAGCAAAAAAGAAAGATTTTTGCAAAACTTTACCCTTATATAGGTGTCTAATAATTAAATACCTAAGCTCTTTTGATTGAGTTTATAAAATATGAAAATCTCGTAATTTTTTATTTTTGGCAAAATAGAAAATTACGTTTGGAAGTATTTTTATTCAAGCTTATTACGTCTGCAAATGTAGTAAGTATCGTATTGTAAAGGGTTGCAGCCCTTACGACTTCTTACAAGCAATAAAAATAACTTGGCAGTTATTGTTTATAGCAAAAAAGAAGCTATAGAGAAGTGACATATGAATAAAGTATACAAATTAAAATTCAGTAAAGCGAAAAAACAACTTCAAGTTGTTTCTGAGTTAGCTACCAATGCTGACACAGGCTCCAATGCTGTAAACTCAACAACAAGCACCATAGATTTAGAGTTTAATCCACTTGTTCAAAATACGGTATTAGCTGGTTTAACTGCTACTTTAGCAGTGGCTACTACAGGTATGGCACAAGCGGACGTAGCTCGTACAGGTATGGATGTTGTATCAGGTACAGTTACAGCAATTACTAATGGTGCAGTTACTGAGATTACAAACTCAGCAAATGCAATCATTAATTGGCAAAAATTCAATATCAACGAAAACGAAATCGTTAAATTCATCCAACAATCATCTAGTTCTGCGGTTTTAAACCGTGTATTAGGTGGTGAAATCTCCCAAATCCTAGGTACTTTACAATCTAACGGTCAAGTATTTATCGTAAACCCTGCAGGGATTGTATTTGGTAAAAACTCTACAGTTGATGTTTCCTCTTTAGTGGCATCTACTTTAGACATTACTAATGAAGATTTCCTTAATGGCAACTATGTGTTCAACCAAGATAAAGACAAAGCGATTGCTCAGGTTCTTTCTCAAGGTATGATTAAAGTAAACGATGATGGTACTTTAGCATTAGTTGGTGGTCAGGTAGTAAATACTGGGGTGTTAGAAGCTAGAAATGGTTCAGTTTACCTTTTAGCTGGTCAAAGTATTACCATCCAAGATCTAGACAATCCATTAATCTCTTATAAAGTTACAGCTGAAAATAAAGCAGTTAACTTAGGTGAAATCGTTTCTAAACGTGCTACTTTATTAGGTAATAAAGTTGCAAATGGCTACACATCAAGCAGTGAATTTGCGGATGTAATGAGTGGCTATGCAACATCAGCAACTAACGCAACAATTAATGCCGATGGTGAGATCGTTTTATTTGGGGCTTCTGTTGCAGATGAAGTGCAAACAACTGCACAAACAAATGTTGAAGTTAAAGGGGAAAGAAACAGTGTTGTATCTAACACTGGGACATTGAATGCATCAAATCCTAAAGGCAAAGCTGGAAAAGTTAAAGTTTTAGGTGACAAGGTTGAAATTGGTTCTACATCTGTAATTACAGCTACAGGGGAACAAGGCGGAGAAATCCTCATCGGTGGGGATAACCTCGGTACAGGTAACGTAAAATTATCACAAGAGACCACAGTTGAAGCAGGTGCTAAAGTAGATGCGTCTGCAAAAGGCCAAGCAGGTACTGTAGTACTATGGGGTGACCAGGCTAAAGTAGACGGTACATTCTTAGCAACTTCAGAAACTTCTTACGGTGGTTTAGTAGAAACCTCAGGTAAAGGTGTTGACTTAGCAGATGGCTTTGAGGTAAATACAAGTTCACTATTAGGTGGTGACTACTTCGGTAAATGGTTACTAGATCCAGTTTATGTAGTTATAGCTTCAACTACCTCAGAAGCACAAAACATCCTAAGAAGTAAAGGTTGGAAAGCAGATGGAGTATTGGATCCTAGAACAGGACGATATATTAGTAATGTAACCATACTAGATCAAAAAGAACTAAATAACAAACTAAAAAATAATAATATTGATTTAGTAGGTGAAAAAGGTGTTGTTATTCGAAATGTAACAGCAAGTAGTTCTACTGTTGGAAGATTCTATGTTTTCTCAAATGAAGGTACCGCAGAAGTAAATAACTTCACCGCAAATTTACCAAATGCAAACTTAAAAATATATGGTAAATTCGGTATGACTCTTAACAATTCTTACATAGATGTTAAAACGTTTGAATTAGGTACAGGTGACGGTAAATTAAGAGACGAAATTAAAAATACTGCAGATCTTCTAAAAGTAAAATTTGATGTAGCTAATACGGTAATTAAAGGTTCCGCTACTGGTAACCAAACAATTCGTGCTCAAGGTTGGGGTGGATTTAATATGGACAATGTAACCATAGAAACTACCACACCTGGTTCTTTACTTGATATACAATCTAATGCTGATAATAGATGGAATAAGTTAAAACTTAAGGCTTATGAAGTTGCACTTTGGGAGCCTCAGACTAATAAAGAACAAGTATCAGTTAACATAATAGGATCGGATTTAAATGTAACCACAAGATTTTTCATAGAAAATCAAAAAGCAGATTTTGTTATTAAAGATACTAATGTTAGAGGTGGTGACTTCACGTTTATACATAAATCAGTTTTAGCTGAAAATGTAACTGCTGATACAAGAATTATAGGTTTCACAGCCTTAGAAGATAACTTAGATATTAGAAATTCAAATGTTGTAACTCAGACTTCTACTAGTTTAGTTTCTAAAAAACAAGATGTAATTTATACCAATACTGATTTTGCTGTAGGCTCTGGTAGCTTAACTATGTCTGCGGGTAACAATGTTACTGTATCAGATGAATCTTTTGCTAAAGTGAACTTCAATGAAGATGCAAGCATTAATATCCATGGTGGTAATACAGCTACTATTGATCGTTTAGAGATTAAAGCTGCTAACATTAATGTTAGTGGTGGTACAGTTGATGTACAAGGTTCTACCTTAGAAGCAGAGAAAAACTTAAGATTTGATGCAACAAATGAATTAAAAGTAGAAGATAACGAATTATTAAGTGGTAAAGAAACTGTTGCCTTCACTTCTCAAAATTCAGATGTAATCATCAAAGATAATACAATTACTACCCAAGGTGATCTAGTTGTAGAATCTACTAAAAACGTTGAATTGTACGGAGATAGAGCAACTTATAACCTAGCTCCAACAGCTAATGTAAAAGTTAAAGCAGGTAAAAAAGCAACTGTTGGTAACTTTGATAATGAACTTAACAGCATTACCGCTGAAGGTAAAGATGTTGAGTTCAAAGACAATAAATTTAAATTAAACGAAGGATTTAATACTAATCTAGAAGGTAATTTAGCATTAGACAACACTACCGTATTAACAGAAGGTGATGTAAATGTAGCAGCTGCTAAGGGTGTTACTCTAACTAACAAAACATCACTAACAGGTAGTCAAGTTACAGTTGCTTCAGAAGCAGATGTAACGGTTAATGACTCTACCTTAGCTGCAACAGGTACAACTGTTGATGTTAAAGGTGCAACTGTATCTCTAGATCGTGCAAGATTAAGTGGTGTTGATGCTGTTAACTTAACTGCAACTGTAGGTAGTGTTACAGCCGAAAGCACAGTTAAAACTAACGCCTCTAACTTAAACATCCACGGTAACCAAGTAGTTTTAACTAACTCTAGCTTTACAGGTAATGATACAGGTTACGCAACAATTACTTCGGATGTAGCAGATGGTGTTGAAGTTGTTAATACAACAATCAGACGTTACCTATGCTCTACAGTTCCTGAAAGTGTTGAATATGAAAAATACCTAGGTCCAGGTTTATATAACTTTGGTCCAGCAGGTGAAGCTGCAGAACGTTCTGAAGAAAAAACTGGTGAAAAAGATCGTGATACCGTTGGTGATACTACTAACTCAAATATCGCTGATAAATCAACTTACACTACTGGTGATTCTTTAGTACAACACGAAGGTAAAGCAGTTGGTGACGGTTTATACTATTGGAATTCAGGAGCAGAAACAGAGAATCCAAATGTAGCTTACAAAGAAGGCTACACTAGTGGTGATTCTTTAGTACAACAAGAAGGTAAAGTAGTTGGTGACGGTCTAACTCGTGAAATCGTATTTACCACTGATAATGTTGAAAAAGGTAATACCCCTAACGATAAGATCGGAGATTTAGATACTTCTAAATA
>NZ_NRJH01000046.1 GCF_003585925.1 Psittacicella melopsittaci | reverse complement strand
TTCTCAGTTTCTGCTCCTGCGTTAAATGAGTATATACCTGTACCAACTGCTTTAACGTCGTGTTGTACTAGAGAGTCACCGTTAGTGTAACCTTCTTTGTAAGCAACATCTGGGTTTTCAGTTTCTGCTCCTGAATTCCAATAGTATAAACCGTTACCAACTGCTTTACCTTCGTGTTGTACTAAAGAATCACCAGTTGTGTAAGTTGATTTATCAGCGATATTTGAGTTAGTAGTATCACCAACTGAGTCACGATCTTTTTCACCAGTTTCTTTTTCAGAACGTTCTGCAGCTTCACCTGCTGGACCAAAGTTATATAGACCTGGACCTAAGTATTTTTCATATTCAACACTTTCTGGAACTGTAGAGCATAGGTAACGTCTGATAGTTGTGTTAATAACATCAACACCACCTTCTACTACTGAAGTAATAGTTGCGTAACCTGTGTCATTACCAGTAAAGCTTGAGTTGCTTAAAACTACTTGGTTACCGTGGATGTTTAAGTTAGATGCGTTAGTTTTAACTGTGCTTTCAGCTGTAACATTACCTACAGTTGCTGTTAAGTTAACTGCATCAACACCACTTAATCTTGCACGATCTAGAGATACAGTAGCACCTTTAACATCTACAGTTGAGCCTGTAGCTACTAAAGTAGATTGGTTAACTACTACATCCGCACTTGAAGTAACATCAACTTTACTACCTGTTAATGAAGTTTGGTTAGTTAAAGTAACACCTTTAGCAGCCGCTACATTTACGTTACCAGCAGTCTCTACAGTAGTGTTATCTAAAGCTAATGTACCGTTTAAGTTAGTTGTGAAACCTTGTTTTAACGTAAAGTTATTGTTTTTGAACTCAACATCATTACCTTCTGCAGTAATACTGTTAAGCGTGTTGTTAAAGTTACCTACAGTAGCTTTTTCACCAGCTTTAACTGTTACGTTAGCTGTTGGAGCTAGATAGTAATTTGCCTTATCTCCAGCTAATTCTACGTTTTTAGTAGACTCAACTTCTAAATCACCTTGAGTCGTAATATTATTATCTTTGATGATTACATCTGAATTTTTCGAAGTGAAAGCAACAGTTTTGTTACCAGTTAAATTATTATCTGCTACTTTTAATTCATTTGTTGCATCAAATCTTAAGTTTTTATCTGCTTCTAAAGTAGAACCTTTTACATCAACTGTACCACCACTAACATTAATGTTAGCAGCTTTAATCTCTAAACGATCAATAGTAGCTGTATTACCACCATGGATATTAATGCTTGCATCTTCATTGAAACTTACTTTTGCAAATGACTCTTTAGATACAGTAACATTGTTACCCGCAGACATAGTTAAACTACCAGAACCTACATTGAAGCTCGTGTTAGAGTAGATTACATCTTGTTTTGTAGAAATTACATTAGTTGATGTCTTAGTTACAACGTTTGAGTTTTTAATTTCTAAGCTATCTTCTAGAGCAGTGAAACCTATAATTCCGGTATTAGCAGTAACATTGTCAGCTAAAATTGATTTATGTGCAAACGAGTAGTTACCACCACTAATGTTTGTATCTTTAATAACAAATTCTGCTTTTTTATTTTGTAAATATAAATTGGTAGTTACATTTAAATCAGAACCTGTTATGTTAATTGATACTTGCTCTTTATTAGTCTGAGGCTCCCAAAGTGTAACTCTATAAGCTTTAAGATTTAACTTGTTCCAATTGTTATCAGCATTCGACTGAATATCAAGTAAAGAACCTGTTGTAGCGGTTTCTATGGTTACATTATCCATATTAAAACCACCCCAACCTTGAGCACGAATTGTTTGGTTACCTGCTCCTGAAGCTTTAATTACAGTATTAGCTACATCAAATTTTACTTTTAGAAGCTCTTCTGTAGTTTTAATTTCGTTTCTTAATGCACCATCACCTGTACCTAACTCAAACGTTCTAACATCTATAGTTGAGTTGGTAAGAGTCATACCATATTTACCATAGATTTTTAAGCTTGCACTTGGTAAATATGCGGTGAAGTTATTTACTTCTGCGGTACCATTGTTTGAGAAAATGTTGAATTTTCCAGCGTTAGAGTTTACAGTAACATTGTGAATCGCAATGCCTTTTTCACCATAGAAATCAACCTTATTATTTCTTAAACGATCATTTAACTGGTTTTGATTTATTAAGGTTACATTATCCATGTTCTCCATCGTAGACCAGTTGTAACTTCTACCACTAGCATACCAATTTTTACTTCTTTGGATGCTTTGTGCTTCTGCGGTAGTTGAAGCTACAATTATGTAAACTGGGTCTAGTAACCATGTACCGAAGTAATCGCTACCTAATTGTGAACTTGTATTAACATCAAATGTGTCACCAAAATGAATTCCTTTACCAGAGGTTTCTACTAAACCACCGTAAGAAGTTTCTGATGTTGCAAGGAATGTACCATCTACTTGAGCTTGGTCACCCCAAAGAATAACTGTACCTGCTTGACCTTTAGCAGATGCGTCTACTTTTGCTTCAGCTGCAATAGTTGTGTTTTGCGAAAGTTTAACTGTACCTGTACCAAGTTTGTCACCACCAATAATTACTTCACCGCCTTCTAGGCCTGTAGCGTTAATTACTGTTTTATCTTCAACTTGAATTTTGTCACCAAGAACTGTTACTTTACCAGCTTTACCTTGGGCATTAGATACATTAATAGCTGCGTTAGTTACAACAAGACCTTCTCTTACACCTGTAACTTCAGCGTTAGTTTGAGCGGTAGATTGAACTTCATCAGAAGTAGAACCTGCAAATAGAACAACATCACCATTAGCATCAATAGATACTTGGTTTGCTGAAGTTGCGTAATTACTCATAATGTCCGCAAATTCAGATGCAGATGTTGCACCATGAGCAACTTTGCTACCTAACATAGCAACGTTTTTACCAATGATGCTACCTAAGTTAACTGCTTTGTTTTGTGCAGTTACTTTATAAGAAATTAATGGGTTATTTAAATCTTGGATGGTAATTGATTGACCAGCTAATAGGTATACTGTACCGTCTTTAGCTTCTAAGATACCCGTGTTCACCACTTGACCACCAATTAGGCTTAGATTACCGTCTTTACCTACTTTGATCATCCCTTGGCTCACAACTTGAGCAATCGCTTTGTCTTTATCTTGGTTGAAAACATAATTGCCGTTTAAAAAGTCTTCATTAGTGATATCTAATGTAGACGCAACTAAACCCGCAACGTCAACAACTGAGTCTTTACCAAAAACGATACCCGCTGGGTTCACCACAAATACTTTACCGTTTGATTGTAAAGTACCTAAAATTTGTGAAATTTGGCCACCAATAACACGGTTTAATACCGCTGAATCTGAGTTTTGTTGGATAAATTTAACAATTTCATCAGCTTGAATGTTAAATTTTTGCCAGTTTAAAATCGAATTACCTTGAGTTGCAATCTCAGTAATTTGACCAACTTGCTTAATAATTGCATCACCTGCAACTACTTCATCTAAAATACGCGCAGGATCTGCACTAGCTTGCGCTGTCAGAGACATAGCAGCTACTAATGAGGTTAGACCTGCGGTGGTTAGAGTTGAGTTTAAGAGGGTAGAAGATTTAGAAACAGCTTTTTCTGTAGAATTGCCTGTTCCTGTATGCGCGATAGCATTAGTTGCCAATTCTGAAGCGACAACTAAATCTTTTCTTCTGGAGTTGTATTTTAATTTAAATACACGGTTCATAATATCTGTTACCAATTATTTTATTCATATTCTTACTTTTCTTGCCCGGAAAAGTAGATGTGTCTATTTTGAATAAACTCTAAGAAAGCAAAACCTAGCCAAGTTATAAATATGCTTTCTTATGAAAGTAGCCTAAATTCAAAAATTGTATAAATAATCACCAAATGTGAATACCTGTCTTTACTTTAGACCAAAAAAAACGTCAAAAGTTTCAAGGATTTAGCATTTTTTTATAACTTTTTTAAATTTTAACCCTATATTTATATCCTACCACTTTTCAGTGATACCTAAATATATTTTTCTTGATTTTTTTAGCTTTTTTCTTACCAATACTCAACTAGTTTTAGCCTCCTTTTTCTTAAACTTTCCTTTGCAAAAATGCTATTTAGTTGAGGCAAAAACAACCTGCAACTAATAAAACTTCAAAGAAAAAGATAAAAAGCAAAATTAGACAAGACTAAAGGCAAAAAAGCTAATCCTTGAAAGCATAAAAGCAGATAAAGTAAAAGCTTTAAAGAGCTAAAAAGAGAAAGAAAAACCTCTGCAAAAAAGAGTTCTTCTCAAAGTAAAGAGTAAGGAGACTTGCTATAAGAAGTAGCAAGGAAAAAGCAAATTAATAGAGACATTTGTCCTCGAGAGAAAGTAAAAGGGTAATGGAGCCTCGAGGCAAAAAGTTAAATACAAACTGGGGAAAAATATAGAGAGGAAAAAGTAAAACAGCAAATTACTAAGAGAGCTTATTTGCGAAAGCAAAAAAGCTAAGCTAAAAGCAAACTGGGGAAATATAGAGAGGAAAAAGTAAAACAGCAAATTACTTCACAAGCTTATCTGCAAAAGCAAAAAAACCAAATGGCAAACGCTGAACTTTGTAGCGAAAGCAAAAAGTACAATCAGCCAACTAAAAAATTGCCAACGAGAGCAAATTCAAAAAAGCAAACTGAAAAACTTGTAAACGAGAGTAAAAAATAAACTGAATTAATTTAAAATGAAAAATTGGGGAAAAGCAAAGAGAAAAAGAATGATTTTAGAGGGATTTAGCAAATTTTTAGAGAGGTAAAAACACAAAGTAAATGTAAAAAAGCAAAAAGAAAAAGCTAGGAATATGTATCCCTAGCCTCATATACGTTAATAAGATTAAGATTTGAAACCAGTTAAAACTATGTAACTCAATAAATGGTTAAATTTACTAAGCCAGAATTTTTAAATTCGGAAGCTTTGAGAGGTATGCTCCCAGAGCTGATAAACCTAAATATAGATAATTTTTTACAAACTAAACTACACTCTGTAAGCCAATTTAGCTTGCTTAACAAATCTAGGCAAGAGTCCTGCTTAGATTTGTATATACAAGTGTTATTTTTTTCTACGCCAGGAGAGTTTTACTCTTTACTACTGGACGTAAGTGTTTTTTCATTCTGTATCAAGTTCTATTTGGTTTTTATTCTATCTTATCTTATTTTTCTCATACTTAGATTAATTCAGGAACCCAAGTACCGTAAACATTTGTAGTAGCATATTTTTTGCAATCACCTGCACCAAAGTGAGATTCCATGTTACCCCAAGCTTCTAAATCCATGTTACAAGACATTTGTTCTTTTGCAACTGAAGTAGAGGTTAAAATGCTTCGTGGAGAGAAATTCATAACTGTTACCATTTTCATAATTCAAATCCTTTATATCTTATTTTTTAGTATATTTATTATTTTGCTAGTTGGCTAACTAGCTCTTATTCTTAGAAGTAATTTTAATTTTTTATTCTTTTCGTATACTTAGACAGAGGAAAATCTAAAAAGTTTCAAAAAAAATAAAAATAATTAAAAAACCTAAAAAATCACTAAAAATTAGAGAGTTTTTAAGTTTTAAATGGCAAAGAAATAATTTTTCTTTCTTTGTTACAAGATATTAGACAAACAAAAATGGCAAAAGTTTTATCTTTTTGTAACTAAATTGATTTTTTTTGCAAAAGAGACAAAATAAGCAATAGCTATTTATTTACAAATAATGCCCCATAATAAAATTCAGACATAAAAAAACGGTTTTCAGGAGATGTATGAAATTCAACAAGAACTAAGGAGTTTCATATGGATACATAATCAATAATAATCAAAGTAATTAAACCTAATTGAAAACCGTTATAAACATTATAACCAAGATCCATACTTTTTCCAAGACCCCACTCTTTAGATTTTGCTTAACCAAGAGATAAAAAAATCACGCTTCTATATGGATATACGTTTGAATTCTTGTGTAAGCCAAGCAATCTACAAGTGTAAAATCGCTAATAAAACTAATCTAGTTGCACTAACAGCCAATCTCCTAGTTTAATAAAGAGCCCAGATTATTAGAAAGTAAGAGTAAACTTCATTACCTAGATTATTTTCACACGCAGATAAGAAAATTTATTTACCCTGTTTTTTTAATCGTTATAGGGTGTAGCTGTATCTTTTATAGAACTTCCTTAGAGATATTTCCCGAACCTCTCCTAGTTCTCTACCTAAACTCATCCCTCAAAGATTAAAATTTGTTAAATTTACTCTTTGCCAAATATACTACCTTTTCTTTTGCTTTTAACGAGTTTTGCCTTTGAACAAAAATGATCAAAGCCCCTACTAATTTACCTCTTTAGATTCCTCACTTCAAATAATCTCTATTTTTTTATAGCTAATTTTTCTCTTTTTTCTCTTGTTGAGGAGAAAAATATTCTCTCTTTTATGCTTATGATCACAAACGATCAAAAATCGACTTTTTTAGGTCAAAATTACCCCATTTTTTTTGAGAGAATTATTACTTTAGTAAATTAACAAATATTTCTAAAAATCACTAACTTACCTCTTAATTTCACTTTTTCCTTATATCAAGATATTTAGCCATTTTCTTAAAAATGGTCATTTGACACAAAACACAAACAACAATTTTTTTCAAGATTTAAATTAAATTAAAATATAAGTAGAGAAAAAAACTCTCGATAGAAAAACCTACAATAATTATTTTTCAGTTACTCATGATGTGTAAACTTTTGCTTTACACATGATATCTTTTGTGGAGTAAATTATATGACGAATCTAAATGTTTTTGATAAAAGCTATGGACTATTTATTAATGGGGAATGGACCCAAGGTTCAAAAGGTGAGTTACTTACTTCCTACAACCCAGCTAATAATCAACCTCTAGCAACTTTTGTTGACGCCACCGCTGAAGATGTAGATGCAGCAGTAGCAGCTGCAACAGAAGCATTAAAAACTTGGCGTCTAACCTCTTCTACCGAAAGAGCAGCAATTTTAACAAAAATTGCTGAAGTAATTGAAGAAAACCTTGAATTACTCGCTTTACAAGAAACTTTAGATAATGGTAAACCTATTCGCGAAACTTTAAATGCTGATATCCCTCTAGCTGCAGACCACTTCCGCTACTTTGCTGGAGTAATCCGTAGTGAAGAAGGTACAGTAAACGAATTTGATCGCGAAGACCTTTCAATTATTCTGCAAGAACCAATTGGGGTAGTAGGACAAATTATTCCATGGAACTTCCCATTCTTAATGGCAGCTTGGAAAATAGCTCCAGCTTTAGCTGCAGGTTGTACTATTGTAATTCACCCGTCCTCAACTACTTCACTAAGCCTTCTTTCTTTAACCCAAAAAATTGCTCACTTACTTCCACCTGGAGTATTAAATGTAATTACGGGTAAAGGTTCTAAATCAGGGGCTTACATGCTCGAACATAAAGGCTTTAATAAACTAGCATTTACAGGTTCGACTGCAATTGGTCGTGATGTAGCTATAGCTGCTGCAGAACACTTAATTCCAGCTACCCTAGAATTAGGTGGTAAATCAGCAAACATTATCTTTGATGATGCTCCATTTGAAAAAGCACTCGAAGGGGCACAAAAAGGTATTCTCTTTAACCAAGGTCAAGTGTGCTGTGCAGGTTCACGTATTTTTGTGCAAGAAGGCATTTACGATAAATTCGTGGCTGCTCTAGTTGAAGCTTTTGAAAATATCAAAGTTGGCTTACCTTGGGAAAAAGATACAGTTATGGGGGCACAGATTAACCGCCCACAAATTGAAACTATTGAAAAATATGTTCAACTTGGGGTTGAAGAAGGGTGCCGTATCCTAACTGGAGGTAAACGTAATACTACAGGAGCTCTAAAAGACGGTGAGTTCTATACTCCAACTCTTTTAGAAACAGATAACAACTCTTTACGCATTAACCAAGAAGAAATCTTTGGTCCAGTAGCAACTGTAATTAAATTCAAAACTGAAGATGAAGTAATTGCTCTTGCTAATGACAGTGAGTATGGTCTAGGTGGTGGGGTTTGGACTCGCGACATTAACCGTGCTTTACGTGTAGCTAAAGGGGTACAAACTGGTAGAATGTGGGTGAACTGTTATAACCGCTTTGCAGCTGGTTCTCCATTCGGTGGTTATAAAGCTTCTGGTATTGGTCGTGAAACCCACAAAATGATCCTTAAATCTTATACACAAAGTAAAAACATCTATATCAGTTTACGTGAAGAAACTGAAGGTTTTTACTAAACCAAACACATAGCGACATGTGTGATCCTCCTCGGAGACTCCTAGATGTTTGGTTAGATAAGTATCAGGATCTTTGATCCTGGTACTTTTTTCCGAATAACAACTAGAATGTTAAAATTAATTGGTTAAATTTATCTGCTCGGAACTTGGTTCCGAGTTTTTTAATAAAAAAAAGCTCCCCGCGGGGAGCTTTTTAACTTATTGACATTCAACTTCTAAAGCAGCAACGTCATTTGCACTTAAATTGTACTTAGCAGAAATTTCTCCTAAACTTAAGTCTAAGTCAGAGGCATTTACGCCAAGATTCGTTAAGGCTGCACGACCTGCACTTGAATTTACTTTACAAGTTAAGAAGTTTTGTGGAGCTGGAACATCTCCTCTAATTACCAGAGGTTGATGATCTTGAGCAAGAACAGGAATATTCTCTTGTCCACGTGGTTGCACTAATAACCAGTCATTTTGGCGACGTTCTTCTTCACTACTTACCCCTTGGGTAACTTGGAAGATAAACTCTGGACGGAAAATAGGATTTTCCTCTTGACTTTCCTCAGCTGGAGGAAGTTGTGGGGCAACACTTGGAACTTGAGGCTGTTCAACTGGAGTTACAACCGTTTGCTCTTGAGCTGGAGCTTTAGGTTCCTCAGTTGGAGTTACAGGATCTTCAGTAGTACCTGTTTGATCACCTGAAGTTTCTTTACCTTGTTCAACTGGTGCTTCACTAGGTTCTTTAACTTCTGTCTCTGGAGCTTTAGGTTCAACAGCTGGTTCTGTAGGCTCTTCACTCGGAACTACTGGATCTTCAACTGGAGCTTTAGGTTCCTCACTTGGAACTACAGGTTCTACAGTAGTACCTGTTTGCTCATTTGAAGTTTCTTTACCTTGTTCTTGAGCAGGTTCTTTAACTTCTGGTGCAGATTCTTGCGGATCTTGTGGTTGCTCCTCAGTTGGATCTACTACAGGAGTTTCCTTAGCTTGATCTTCAGAAACATCTTTACCTTCCTCACCTGGTGTTACTTCCGCCTGATCATCTACAGGGGCTTTAACCTCGGTGTCTTTACTTGGGGAAGCTTCCTCACCTGAAGTTTCAGAAGTCTCGTTACCTTGATCAACTGGAGTTACTTGCTCTTGTTCATCAGTAGGTTTTTTAACCTCAGTGTCTGACTCTTTAGGTTGCTCTACATGATCTTCACCTGAAGTTACAGGTTCTTCGCCAGTACCTGTTTGATCACCTGCGTTTTCTTGAGAATCAGAATCTCCTGGAACTACTTCTACTGGATCTTTATCTTCAGCATCTGGATCCTTAGTATCAGTTGCTGGATCTTGTGGAACCTCAGAAGACTCTTTACCTTCTTCATCAGAAACTTCTTTTTCTCCCTCACCTGGAGTTACTACTGTTTGATCATCAACAGGTGCTTTACCTTCTGTTTCACCTTCTGTAGGTACTTTAACTTCTGGTTCAGGTTCAGATTGCTCACTTGAAGCCTCTTTACCCGCATCAGTTGCAGAGTCTTTGTTTTCTTCAACTGTAGAGTCTTTGTTTTCTTCAACTGTAGAGTCTTTTTTGTCTTCACTAGGAGTATTTTCTGCAGGATCTTCAGTTACACCAGTTTCATTACCAGCTTGATTATCACTTACCCCTGAAGATTGTTTTTCTTCATCAGTAGGAGCAGTTTGTTTTTGATCATCGCTAGGTACAGTTACATCTGGAGCTGGTTCTGCTGGAGACTCTTGCTCTTCAGATCCTTTACCTTCTTCACTTTCGCTACCTGAAGCTTGGTTATTACTGTCTGAAGATTGGTTATTCTCTTCTACAGGTTGCTTAGTCTCTTCTTCTGTAGGTAATTTACCATCTTCACCTGAAGCTTGACCTACTTCACTTTCTGAAGTTTGACCTGCTTCATCTTCTGAAGTTTGATTAGCTTCACCTTGCTTACCTTCTTCATCAGCAGGCTTGCTAGGTTCTTCTGTTACTTCATTATCACCTGTACCTTGATCATTTACCTCTGTACCAGATTCAGCTGTATCATCTTTATTGGCATCTACAACTGGTTCTTCTGCACTAGGTTGAGTTTCTTTTTGCTCTTCAGATGTATCAGATTGTTCTTCAGATGTAACTGTTTGCTCATCAGTTTTACCTAACTGATCATCAGTTTGTTCTTCAGATTGTTTAGGATCTGGTGAAGCTTGTTCTTCCTTATCAACAACAGGAGCACTTGTATCAGTTACAGGATCTTGAGTTTGACTTTCAGAAGTTTTAGAGCCTTCTTCACCTTCTTTAGCTGTTTCATTTTCTGCTACAGGTGGAGTTACAGTTTCTTCATCTTTAGAAGGAGTTGCATCTTCTTCATCTTTAGGTGCAATTACTGCTTCTTCACCTTTAGCATCATCCCCTTCGTCAGTTTGCTGATCTGGGGTTGAGCTTTGCTCTTGCTTAGAAGCTTGTTCTTGACTCTCTTCACCTGAACTTGCTTGGCTGTCATCTGCTTTTGGTTCTTCGGCAACAGGAGAGTCAGTTTTTTGTTCATTACCAGTTGTTGTAGTTTCACCTTGATCTGGAGCTTCGCCTTGAACAGGTTCTTCTGCACCACCTTCTTCATCACCTTTAGCTTCAACATTGTCGTCAGAAGACTCAACAGGAACTACTACTTTTTCCTCTTCTTTCTCAGATGGTGTTGAGGTTTCTTGGCTTGTAGGATCGTCGCTTACTGAAGTTCCATTGTTTTCAGAATCCTCGTTCACTGTGGTTTCTTTGTTTTCAGCAGCCTCGTCGCTTACTGAGTTCTCATCACCTTTAGCTTGTGGATCTGTTTGCTCGCTAACTTGACCATCCTGAGATGCAGAAGTTGAACTTTGCTCTGTGCTAGAGCTTTCTTTTTGTTCTGTCTCTGAAGTTGGTGTTGTAGATGATCCTTCACTTGCAACTTTAGCTTTTTCCTCGCTAACTTTTGCATCTTCTTTAGGAGCAGTTGCTACTGTAGGTACTGCAGATTTACTTTCTTCTTTTTGTTCAACTGGATCTTGGCTATTTGCTTTTACTACTGTAGCACCTGAACCTGTATTGTCATAGTACTCGTAATCGGTACTGCTGAGAGTAACTTGAGTTTGTCCTTCAAGTTTATTGTTTGCAAAAATTAGTTTGCCATTCTCTTGCGACCTAACCTCAAGAGAGTCTGACTTAACTGTAGAACCAACAACAGTTATAGCATTTTTACTTGTAATGCTTAAACCACGCTCCGTAGTAAGCTGAGCATCTTGTAAGTTAATCTCATTTTTACTTATTAAGCTAGTACCTGTACCATCTGAGTCTAAAACAAAATTACCATTATTTTGAGCTACAGATTTAATGTTGTTACCTGTTAGAAGTAAACTTGTTGCACTTGCCCCAGCTTCCACTTTAGCGTTACCTAATAGAAGATCTTGACCTGCACTAATGCTTGTTATCTTACCGTTACTATTAGTAACTTTAGTTGCTTTAGTTCCTTCTTCGAGTAAGGCTAAATTACCTGCAGTTGAACCTAAGGTTAACATTGACCCCGCGGTAACTTCAGAACCACGTAAAGTTAAGTCTTCTTGCACATTAAGTTTTAAGCTAGATACTGCAGTAATGCTAGTGTTTACTGCCTCTAAAGCTTTTAGGGCATCACCAGTATTAGTTTCAATACCATTGGCAGTAATACATGAGTCAATAAAAATAAACTTGTTGTTCTTCGCACTTTGGAGTTGCAGAACATTAGTTGTATTTAAGGTGAGGTTCACCATTATTGACGGTGTATCACTTAAAGCGTAAATGGTACTTGCATTAGCATGGTTTACATCTTCTCTTTGGTTACGGAAAGAAGTGTTGCGAATATCAATGCTACCTGCTTTAACATAGTAGTTAGCTAAGGCTTCAACTGTAGTACCGTCAATTTCTAACGCCGTGTACTCTACTTGTTGTGATGGGGTATCTTTAGCTGGAATCTCCATGCTACGAATACCGTGCATGAGAACTTCTTGCCAGTTATTAACAAACTTCGAGTTTTTAACGGTGTAAGTATGACCTGTACCTGTTAAACGTACTTGCCCAAAGTTAACACTTGCATCTACATTAGTAAGAGAAACATTACCTTTAGAGTTGATGTTAAATGAAGTTACATTCGTAATACCTGCAGGTTGATGTTGCCCTGCACGAATATTTAAATTCTCTAAAGAGGTGTTACCTTGACTTAAAAGCACTACGGTGTAAGCTTTAAAGCTGTTTTCTTCACCTGTTACTTTTATATCAACTTGAGTGTTGGTAGTAAGGTTATTTGCTACCTCAATTTTACTGCTAGTAATGGTTAAATTATTCGCCGTAAAGTTTACCGCACGAGTTTTTAAATTGGTATTAGTTAAACTAATGTTATCCGCAGTAAGAGTTAAAGTACCATTAGCTCCGTCAACACCATAGTAGGTTGCGATATCATCGTAAGTAGTATCTGTGCTTACCTCAGCTGAAATAAAGCTCAGATTATTAGTTGCGGTTAGACTTACATTGGTATTTTTTAAAGCTTCACCTAATTGGCTATCAAGAAGGTAAGAGTCAGTTTGTCCAGCATCGCTTGCAGCTGTTTGGTAGCTAACTTCAGGTTGCGTAAACTCAGTAAGTTCTACTTTTTCGTTTGCTGTTTTTTCAGCATAGGTAGTTGAGTTAACTACATTAAGGTTCTCAGGATCAATTAACCATTGTCCCTTACCTGTAGCACCTTGAGTATCTACACTAAAGTTTTTTCCTAATTGCAGGTGTTTAGCTGAGGTTTCAATAAAGCCACCTTGACCTTGGCTTGCTTGCGCAGTGAACGTACCATCAATATACGCCTTGTCACCCCAAACAATAATTCTTCCAGCATCACCTGAACTTGCCGAAGCATCTACTTGCGCTCCTGCTTGCACATAAGTACGAGATGCTAGTTTAACTTGACCTTGTCCTTGTAAATCTCCACCGAGAAGAACTTCACGTCCTTGGGTGCTAGATTGGCTTTGCACTACCACCGTATCACCTAGCACTGCTACTTTATTAGCTTGGCTAATAGTTCCTGCTTGGACAACAAGACCGCCTTGTGTGCTTGGGGGTGTGGTATGAGCATCTGCTGTAGTTTGTAAATTCGGGGCTACTGCTCCTGCGTAAAGGAGAACTTCACCATTAGCTTCAATGCGAGCTTGCGTTGCTGGAGTTTCTCCATTCACTAAATCGGCAAACTGCCCGCCATGGGCTACTTTATTTGCTACTAGAGCTACATTTTTACTAAAGATAGCTCCGAGGTTTACGGCGTGGTTATCCGCACTTACTTTATAAGAGATTAACGGATTATCTAAATCTTGGATAGTAATCGATTGCCCTGCTAAAAGATATACTGTACCATTTTTAGCTTCAAGCACGCCTGTATTAGTAACCTGCCCACCCACTAAAGCTATAGTGCCGTCAGCATTTACTTTAATTACCCCTTGATTTAGGACGCTAGCTAAAGCTTGATCTTTTTCTTGGTTAAAAACGTAGTTGCCCTGAATAAAATCGTCATTGCTAATATCCAGAGTTGAAGCCACTAAACTAGCTACATCTACTTGGGCTTCTTTACCAAAAACAATTCCTGCTGGGTTAACAATAAATACTTTACCATTAGATTGTAAAGTCCCCAGAATTTGGGACACACTACCGCCGAGAACGCGGTTTAAAACGGCAGAATTAGCATTTGCTTGCACAAATTTAACTAATTCATTGCTATTAATATTGAATTTTTCCCAATTAATAATGGTGTTGTCTGAGGTAGTGTAGGTAGTAACAGCCTGATCTATTTGCGTTTGTACCTGCCCATGTACCACGGACATCCCCGTGCGTGGCTCAGCGGCAGCATAAGCTAAACTAGCACCTGTACAAACTAGAGCTGCTAAAGTTGAAAGGGTTAAAGATAAACGAGGAGCTTTAACCGTAGGGTCTGAGGATTTGCCTGCTGTTGCTTGAGTTGCCAACTCAGTTACAGCATCTAATGACATGGTTCTACGATTAAATTTTAATTTATATTTGCGATTCATACCAACCTTTTAAGTTAAATGTTAAAGGGGGAAGAGTTTTTAAACCGAAATAATCTGGTATTAAAACTTTGCCAAATAATTATAAGGAGGGGGATTTAGTCGAAAAAATCAAGACAAATTTTTTTAGGCAAAAGCTTAAACTATTCTGTGCCAGAGAATAAAGCTTAATTGCCGAATCTTCCTACTTTATTATAGCATTTTTTCCCCGCAAGAGGGCTTTTTAGTAATGGGTTAAAGGTAGTAAAAAAGACAAGTTTTTGTAACCTAGCTCGGTAAAAAGGACGAGCTAATTTTACCAACTTGCCTAAAATTAAAGAGTAAATGGCAATAAATAAGAAAAGTAAAATCGCAAATTTTTGTCAACGAGAAGAAAGATGTTGCTAAAAAAATTACTCTCGAGGCAAAAATAATGCCTGAGAAAAACTAAGTGATTTTTGCAAAATTTGCAAAAAACTTATGCACAACTGCTAGTTTATTACCCCTATGCCCAAGGGATATAATAATCCTCGTTGAATAACAACTCGATAGCTTAGCTAGAGCTAGCAACCTTAATCTAATCTCATTAGATTAGTTAGACTAGTCAAGCTGCAAATAGTAACTAGCAAAACTAAACATAACCACAAACTTTATTAATTTTTTTCATATGCAACAAAATTCTTCGCCAAATCTAATTCTTTTATATGATCCTTTGTGCGGTTGGTGCTATGGTGCCTTACCCGCAATAAAACTCTTAGCCCAACACTATTCTCTTACTTTAGTGCCTACAGGACTTTTTGCTCGTCCTGGCAATATTCTTAGTAATGGACAAGCCTATTGGCAAGTAGATCAACGTATTGCCCGCCTCACAGGGCAAGTGTTTAGTTCAAGCTATAAAGAACAACTGCTTGATCAGGCTTCGGGCTTTGATTCGAGTTTGGCACTCTTGGCTTTAAGTGCCGTACACCAAGTTACCCCAGAACTCGAACTAAGCTTTCTTGAGCAAATACAAGAAGCTCGCTATATTGCAGGTTTAGATCTTACTGATCCACAAGTTATAGCCCAACTTCTGGCTCATCTCCCAGGAGTTAACCTCAGCCTTGAGCAAGTGATTTCGCCCGCAGGACAAGAAAAACTTAATACTCTTATTAAGCTCGGACAAAAACTTGCCACTCAAGTTGATGCTCAAGGAGTACCAACCTTAATAGATGCAAAACAAGGCAAGGTTTTTCCGAGTCAATACCTCTATAGTCAACCAGAAAAACTCTTAACTCGCATGCAAAACTTTTTAGCTTAGGCATTTGGCTTGCAATGTAAGCCAAGATAAAATATAATAAACTTTATATATTGGAGCAGGAAAACTCTCCATATATTGTCCTTAAAGTAAAGGTCTCTCGACCTTTGTAAGTTTTAATAGTTAAGTTGTTGTGACCCCTATGTTAGCGCATAGGGGTTTATATTTAAGATGACAAAGAAATTTAAACACTGGCAACGAGCAAGTTTGGGAGAGTTAGGTTCAACCTTGTCTTTTACCACTTCGTTAAATCGTGAGCACCTCTCTCCTGAAAAACAAGGGAAGGCGGTGTTACACTTTATGCAAATTGCTCGCGACTATACATTGCCCTATTTAAAAAAGCCTCTAAGTTATAGTAGCAAGCTCTCTGCTAGAGCCAAGGCTCTTCCTTACCAAGCAATAGCCTTTCCTGCTGTAGCTGATGCAAGCAATACGCCTGTACGTCGAGCTTTAATTAATTTATCTAAGCAACCTGTTTATCCAGGGCGAGATATTTTTGCTTTTATTCTTGCCCCAGAAAAAGAAGAGCTACTTTTACCTGAGTTTATTAACTGGTTAATCTATGCTCAACCGCAACGCCTCAAGGATGTACAACAAAGAACTGGTGGGACTATTAGTCACTTAAGACGCCAAGAGATCAATGACATTCTCATTGATTACCCAAGTCTTGATGAACAAAAGAAACTGGTGCAATTGTATAATACTCAGGCTCAGTTAATTGAAGACTATGCTGCTTTAATTGAGTATACGACTTTACAAATTAAAGCCCTCAAGCAAAGACACTTTTTATCCCGAGCTCCTTTACCTATTCGGTTGGCAATTGCTAATGGAGAAAACAACCTTGCCGATCCTAAACACCCAGGCTGGAGCTGGCATAGTGTAGAAAGTCTGGCTAGTGCTATAAGTACAGGTAAAGAAGACCAAGAGTTAAAACTCGAGGATCTGAGCCCAGATCCTACTTCTGCGACTCCTTATCCTTACTATACGCGCGGACAAGATGTACGTTATACTGACCGGGCTAACTATGCCGGTCCGTGTATTCTTTATGCCAATGACGGATATAATGTAGGCGTAAGTCACTATGTTCCTGAAGGCAAGCTCTTTAGTAGCTATGCTCGCTTAATTTTAATTCGAGGCTTTAATCTAGCCGTAGTACCTCGCTATCTTGCTTATGCCTTAGATCACTTTAGTAAGTATGAAGAACTGCAAGGAGCTGGTGGTTTTCCTTTAGCTTCTTTACAAAAAATGGCAGTTGCTTTACCTAGCTTAGTGCAACAAAGTGAGTTTACCCAACTCCTTGAAAGCCTAGAGTTAACTCTCAAGGTGCATAAAAAACTACATGCTAAGGCTTTATTGCAATTTGCGGCTATTCTGAATTTTACCCTCGAGCCTTATAAAAAAGCTTAAAAGGCAAGCTTGCTTGCCTTTTAAGCAACTTCTTTGCAGAATTCCGAGACAAAAAAGTTTTGTAAAACTATTCTTTTTTGGGAAAAAATCTGTATAATATGAAGCTGTCTTTTTATTTAATGTAAGAAAAAGAATAACTTAGAAGTCAGACTTTATGCCGGTTTTTCTTCTAACGGGAAAGCAAGTAACTTTGCTTTACTTGTCTGTTTGTATCTCCGCAGATAAGACATTTACTCTAGAGGTTGAAAAAATAGTAAATGCCCAGGTTCTTTACCAAAAACATAAAATATCTCCAAGATAACATTACTGAACTTCCTTGTTTGGTAAAGAATTACCTCTATTCCTTAGATGAAATTGTGAACAAATTTTCTAGATCTCCTCAAATGTGGAGGTCTTTTTTTTATGTCTGGATTTTAGGTAATCGCAAATTTAAATAATTAACTAATCAAGTTCGCAGTGAGTTCTCCTCTTCTAGACTCTAATAAAAACATCTAAAGTTACCTTTTGGTTATTTGCTTAAAAGCAAAGCACCAATTAGTAACTACCCCACTTACAGGCAACTAAGAAGAAACTAGAGTTACTTTTATTCTCAATCGCTCGTCTAGCACTAAAACGTAACTAGCTTTTTTCTTAGATACCTAAAGGTAACCTTTGCTGAGTTTAGCTTAAGCCAAACATAAAAAAAAGTAGTACCCAGCAGGTACTACTCGTGCACACACTTAATTTAACAAATTAACATTTAAGGAAAGTTATAGAGGAGTAAATAATTACATTATGAAAAAAAAATTAAAATATGTAGCTAACTTAAATTAAATAAAGGAATTAAAATCTTGAACTCTTAATTACTTTAGTTAAGTTAAGTAAAAGTAAAAAATTAAGTCGCCCCTTCCTTTCTTTATCTTCTTTGCCGAGAAAATAAATGTGCTGACAAAGAGACGGCTTAATCGAGGACTTGAGTTATATACTATATTTTATAGTTAGTGAGAGTAACATAATGTACGAACTATATATCCTATTTGGTATTTCTATCTTTTGTTATGGTGGTTTTATTATTTTGTTATAAAGCTACTTGCTGAGAACTTGTTGTACTTGTTCGGTTAAGCCTAACTTAAGCAGAGCTTGGTTAATTTGCGTAAGCGAAGTATCCTTGCTTGCATATACGGTAGTATTACCTAAAGTATATTTCTGGCTTAAGAGTTTAGTGTTATTAGCATGGATAGTAATTACATTCCCTTTGCTTTCTTTGTAGAGATAAGCTTTTACTGCTCCATTGTCTAAGGTTGCTTCTTTACTTGCCTTGCTGGTTGGCTTGTAAGAATAGTAAAGTTCTTGAGCTTTATTTTCGGTAGTATTAGCTAAACTTTTAGCTTCAGTTTTTATTGTTGAACCTAAACTACTGACATCCGCAAATGCAGGGCTGCTTCCTACAGCTATAGCTAAAACTAAAGAAGTAAGAATAATGCGGGATTTAGAAAAAAGTTTCATATTGGTTCCTTAATTTTTTATCTCGAGGAGGACGATTATTTTTCTTTTTTACAAAAGTTTAACTCGAGATAAGAGGTTTGCCTTTATCCTTCAAGGTTTAAAATTTGTGATAAAGGTCGGTAAAAATTACAATACCTTTATAACCCTCAGAAAATTCTTTTTCAAGATTTTTATTTTTAACTTGTTGATTTTTAGGCTTTTAAAATAGAGAAAAAATTAAATAAAAATAGCTAAAAATTAAATTAGTTATCGAAAATCTATACTTTTTTTAGTATAAACCCTGAGAGATTCGGGGAGAATAAAACTAAAAAAAGAAAATATCCCCCAAAAGTCTATTTTTTGCTCTCAAGATAAGATAATAAACAAAATCGCTGTTAAAGTTTGCGAAATCTGCAAATTTTTGTTAAGAAAAATAAGACCTAAAGCCTTAAATAACGTTAAGAACTTAAAAAAATTTAAGCAACAAAATTTACAAAAATAAAAGAGCAAAACTTAAAAAGTCGCAGAGGCAAAAGTAAAAAATTTACAAGAGAAAATGAAAGGAAATAGCAGGAGAAAGTGAAAGAAAATTGAAAGGAAAATAAGAAAAATGAAGAGGCAAAAAGCAAAAAAAATTGCAAGATAAAATAACAGAAAATTGCAGGGCAAAATATCAATTTGAAGAAGCAAAAAAAGTTAAAAAATTAAAGATTAGGATAGGTAAAAAGATTCGTAGGAGAGTAGCCTAAATAAGCAAAATATGTAAAAAAATTAGCCTCAAAAGGCAAAAAATAAACTATGAAAATAGAACAAAAAAGTAAAAAACTGCTACGTAAGAATAAGTAAAATCGCAAAAAACTACAATCTTAAAAAAAATCAGAGCAAAAGAACTAAAATAAAAACTTACTTCCCAGCTAAATGTTACTCCCTCAGCTAGGTCTTATTTTTTTCATCTGAGTCTTATTTTTTTTTACCTAAATCTCATTTTCTTAAGCTTAATTCTATTTTTTTACCCAAAAAAAAGGGTACCAGAATTAACTGGTACCATTTTTTTTCGAATTATTTGAACCATTCAACTACATCAGCAGTTGCTTGACGTGTTTTTTCACGGTGAGGTTCTTCACCACGGTAACCAAATGCAGCTAATACACTTAGTTTGAAGTGTTTAGGATCGTATAAACCAGCTTCAGCTAAAGCTTTGTCTAGTTTGTCATAATCGATACCTTCTACTGGAGTAGAGTCTACACCGATCATAGCTGCAGAAGTTAACATATTACCTAAAGCAATGTAAAGTTTGTTTACTTGCCCAGTCTTCTAATGCACGAACGTTTTCTTCACCTAGTAAGTGAGATAGCTCACCTGCTTGGTTAGTATAGAAGCCACGGTATACGTTAAGAATATCTTCTGGCATACCTTTGATATCTTTTAAAATGTGAGTAATGAACTCAGAATTTGGTTGTAAATCTTCAGCACGACGAGATAAATAGATTACATAGTAAGTTGCATCTTTTTTATCTTTGATACCCCAAGAGTGTTCGTTGATTAGATCACGGATTTTTGCATTAGATTTTGGGATTACTAAAAATCTCCATGGTTCTAAACCGAATGAACTTGGTGATAAACGACCTGTTTCAAGGATAAAGTTCATATCTTCTTCTGATACGTCTTTACTTGGATCGTATTTTTTAGTCGCGTAACGATAGTTGTAAGCATCTAAGATTTGTTGTTTATTAAACATAGAGCGAGCTCCTTTGTGTTGTTGTTGCTATTAATATTATTATTTTTGTTGTCTTTTTCTAATTATTTCATTGAAAAATAATATGTGCATATTATAATCCTTTTTTTTCACTCTTGCAAGCTTTGCAAATTTAACTGAGTGATCACTAAGTGAAAAATAAGCACTTTTATTTTGCCATAACCTTACTTTTTATATGGGTATAATTATTTTTGCTGTTAATTTCTACTTATCACTAATTATTTTTCTTAAATAAATGCTGGATCTTTAAAAAAATACCTATTTATGGTAATATAAGAGAAGAATAAAAGGATTTATTGCAAGGAATTTTTTTGTGAAACAAACTTCAAAAACTCTCTTAGCATTGCTAGTATCTGGTACTTTATTAACTCCAACTATAGCAACTGCTGAACGTCCTACTAGCGCGAAGCTAGAATATGTTACTGCAAGTTCACTAACAGCTCCTGACTTTGGAGCAAAACCTGCAGACCAAGATTATGAAGCAAGAAGAGGTGGTCGCGTTCGTCGTGTTTCTCCTCCAGCTCCAACTGTGCGTCGTAATACTACAAATACTAACCGTAGTACTAATACTAATCGTAGCACTAATACAAACAACAATACTAATAGAAACGCTAACTCTAACGCTAACCAAAATAATACTAACTCAACTCCTGCAAGAAACTTTGCTCCACCTCCTTCAGTACAAATGCAAGGCTTAAACGGCAATCGTTTTAATGGTTTATTTACAGGTATGGCTTTAGGTGCTTTAGCTTATCACCTCTTTACGCCTACAGCAGCTATGGCAAACCAAAGCTGTGTAAACTCAGAAACAGATAATGCTCGTATTTGTGGTCGTGTTTACGAAGAAAACAATGGTACAGTAGTAACCGCTACTACTGAAAATGGTAAACCTGAAGTACAATACCAAGCAAACAATCTAACTATTTATGCTTCTCAAGATGTAACTATCCCTGAGATTAATCAGGTTTTAGCATCTTTAGGCTATCAAGAACGCGTTCAACCTACGACAAACTTAACTATGGTGAATCTACCAAGCAATAGTTAAGGAAATAAAAAAGAATCCTCTTAATCGTTGTGATTAAGAGGATTTTTTTGTTGCTTACTAAATTAAATAATTAAGCAAATAACCAAACTTAAACAATTCACCAACCTTAAATAATCAAGCAAATCACCAATGGTTAATTGGTTAATTATTTAAAAAGTCTGAGTAATTAAGCAATTGAGCAATTAAGCCATTAACCTTTACCCTAAACAAACAAGCGTTGCACCAGAGCTTGCTTTAAAGTTAGCTGCAAGTTAATTGCTTTTTGGTAAGAGGCAATTAACTGATCTAGTAAAGTAAATAAATCACCCAAACGTTGTTGCTCGGCTATATCCTCAGGATAAGCTAAGTAAATTAAAGACAAGGCATTAGGATAGAGTTTAGGAATGCCCGTTTGTACAACATATTTAAAAGCCACGCGATTGAGGTTTTCTGCAAAGAACTTGTTAGAGTAACCCCGATCAGAAAGGAGAACCCCACAAGTATCTATACAGTAAAACTTGCCTTGGCGGTAGTTAACTTGCCCAGCATAACCTTCGCGTGTCCAAGTAATACAATCTTGAAATAAATACTCCGAGTAGTAACCCATAATCCCTTCATTGGTAGTTTGGGCTGAGTACACGGGATAAGGAGCAGCAGGAGTTGGCACAGGACTCAAGTCTTTTACTTTTTTTCTTTTACCGTTAGTTAAACTGGTAAAGATCTTGCCGACTTGCTCTTGTTGCCAAGCTTGCTTAAATTGCGGATATCTTAATTTAGGTTGTCCGTTGTTAGCTAGAGTCAGTACTTGCCCTAGTACCGAGTTTTTTAGCTCTTGGCACCAGGCTAAAGCCTGCTCTAGTTTTTGTCGTTGTGCATCTAGCTGAGCAAAAAACTGCCCCAATTGTACTTGTTCCCTAAAGGCTGGATAGTATACAGGAAAGTTGCACACTGCCTCTTTGCTGAGGTTTAATTGTGATCCCCCTGCTCCCATGCTTTTGAAATAATGCTGTTTACTATTAATGTAAGTAAACAGAAAATAAGGATCAAGAGTTGTTGTGTCTTTAATACGAATTAAAGCTACTCTTTGGTTGAGGACATATTTATTAGCAGAGGGAATTAAGGCTACTTTACCTAAAAAATTACCATAGGCAAGATCACTTAACACCATTACCAGATCGTTTTGTTCTAGTGTTTGCTCGGCATGATCTACAAATTTACCCGAAGGCTTTAAGCCTCCCACTAGAGCTACTGAGTTTAAGTTAATTAGTTCGTATTTACCCTTAGCCTGTTGTTGCTTTTCGTGGCTTTTACCATTGCTAAAAGTAGTTAATTGCCCAAGGGTTGAGCAAGTAAGAGCCGTACCTGTAAAGGACAAGGCAGGCTGAGGAAAATTCTGGTGTTGCATTAGTTGTTCTAATTTAAATCATTTCTAGAGACTTAAATATTATACCCCAAACTTGATGCCTAAATTGGCTAAAGCTTTACTTGGGTTGGTGAGAAAATTAAGCCAAGTTTAGTGCCTATTGCTCAAAAAACCTAGTACCTATTGCTCAAGAAAAGAGAGTTGGGGTAAAAGCAAGATTAAGCAAAAAAACTAAAAAAACTCAGCCATAAAAAATCCTTCGAACTTTAGAAAAAGCTCGAAGGACTTAGTCCTCTTAACCTAGGGCTAGGTTAAGGGGATTATTTTATTCACTTGCCGTAGGGGCTTTAGCATTTGGATTTGGTACTAGAGTTAACTTATAGTTTTGTTGTAAAAACTGAGCTATAGGTAAACGATTTAAATCCGCTTGCGTAATATAAAAATCAGCAAATGTCCCTACTTCTAGCCCACGGAAAAGATTTAAAGTTTTTTGTTCTTTTTTCGCTTGGGCTTGGCGATAAACATTTGGGAAATCATAGTATTGGGCAAAGTCGTTTTGGGCTAAGAGCTCACGAATTTGTAAAGCAACAAGTACATTTAAACAACCATGACTAATTATGTCTTTATCCTCAGAACAATACTTATTTTTAAAGTCTGTAAGCACTTTAAGATTTACTTGGCTTTGTAAAGTGTCATCTTTACGGCTCACCGTTACGTCATTTAAATAAGGAATGTGCGAAACTAAAGTAAAGAATTCGCCAATAGGAAGTTCTTTACCTGCGTATTGCCCAAGAGATTGGTTTAACTGCCAAGTTTGGAGCATAATGTTTTGTTCTACCGTGGAGTAGTGGAACCATACTCGGGCTTGGGCATTACCAAAAATAAAGGTCGTTGCTGCTAAAACTGCAGGCAGAAAAGTTCTTAATTTCATAAGCTATTACCTACTTATTCTCTAAGCCCACAAAATTTGGCGCAAAACCGATAAAGCGGGTTAATACTTCTTTCGATTGATTTAATTGAGGAATAATTTGCCCAAAGGCTGCTACTTTTTGTTGATTGTTTAGTTTATCTAGCTCTTGTGGAATTTGGGCTAAAAAGCCTAAACGTCTAAAGTAAGGAGCTCCCGATTTAAAGCCATTACTGTTAATAATTGCTACTATTGCCGCTCCACGACAGTAAGTAGACTCTAAAGCCCCTGAGTTGCGTTGCTCATTACAATAAGCTAAAGCTTGTGAAGTATAGATACTAAAAACAAAGTCTTTCATTAAAGTGCGTTGCTGATCATCTATACCTGAGTTACGGCGAGGAATTACAAGATTAAACTGTTGCTCAATTGCCCGACGGAACACTGCCCCTCTACTACTCAAATCAAAAGGCATGAGAGCTTCACTTAAACCAACGGTGAACTGATTAATATCTGTTACTTCACGATTGGCACTAAAGTAGTCATAAACCTTTTGGTAGTAAACGAGCATCATTTTGTGTAAAGGCTCTAAGCGTGCATCTGAGTTAAATAAATAACTTAATGGAGTTTTATCTAAGCTTGGTTTTTGGTAACCACGAGCTTTTGGATCTGAATTATAGAATTTAATTTGCCCTAAGTATTCGTTAGCTTTGGCACTTAATTTAACATCTAAAGGTAAAAACGGTTGACTGAAAGTTGCTTGTTGTTTTGTATTTGCCCAAGCAGTTTGCATAGGGGCATAAGTTAAGCCGAGTCCTAAACTCAAAGCTAAACCTAGAGAGAAAATTTTACTAAAACGCATGATTCTACTCTTATTAAAATGAAAAAGGAGCTTAAACTAGAGCGTATACTTAAATTTTACTACAAATAGGCGGGGATTACTTGCTTTTTGCCGTAACTTAAAGGCTGAGGCAAAGAGGAGAGGAACTAAATTTAGCTTAAAATACCGTGCTAAATTAAAAAGAGAAAGGATGAGGAAAATGTAAAAAAAGAGAGCTTGAAAGAATAGTTTGCCTCTCCTTTGCTCTAAAGCAAAAAAGCAACCTCGGAGCACAAATAAAAAAGACAAATGCACAAATAAAAAATGACAAATTTATAAAGCTAAAACTTTATCCCTCTCATAAAAACCCCATGTTAAATAAGTAAATTTAATTTAAATACCTTCTCTACAAAAAGAAAAAATTTTAGTTTGATTCATTTTAATTCCCTTAAAAAACAAAGGGATAAATACTTTCTCTAACTCCTAGATTTTCGTAGATTAGTAAAATTAATTTACTCTTTAATGCAAAAAAATTAGTTACGGGTAAAAAAATCCGCTATAATTTGCCACATATTTTTTGCTTGTAGTTCAATTAGACTATTAATTAACAACAAGTAATTCATACATAAGGAAAGTTATATATTACTTTCATTTGGCTTGTAAATATAGCATTAATCACTCTAAGTATATGAAAAATAAATTAACACACTTAAATTACCTACTTTTATCTCTACCATTATTGACGGGGACAGCTTTTGCAGATACTACTACTTCTAGTTCTAGCACAAGCTCTAGTTCTAACGCTACGTTAACTACTATTAACGTACAGGCAGTATCACGCTCTACTAAAACTGAAAATACTAACTCTTTTACTTCTTCAGCTTTTAGTACAACTACTGGACTTAATCTACTCCAAAATGAAACTCCACAGTCAGTTTCAGTAGTAACAAGTACCTACTTAAAAAGCCGTGGGATTTACGATATTGTTCAAGCAGCTAACTCGACTACAGGGTTAACGGTAATTAAAGACGGAAATAACTTCCGCTTTATGTCACGTGGTTTCTACATTGACCAAATCCAAGAAGATGGTTTATCAACTACAGTGCCTGGTTCAGCATCAAACCCATACCGCAGTGCAACTAGTTACACTGACCTGAGCGTATACGATCATATTGAAGTAGTACGTGGCTCTACAGGCTTAACACAAGTTAACTCAGAACCTTCGGGCACAGTTAATGCTGTATACAAAAAGCCTTCTCCTATTGCAAAAACTAGCGTTAATGCAACTGTAGATACTTTTGGGACAACGCGTTTAACCCTTGATAGTACAGGTAAACTTAACGATGATGGTTCTTTAACTGGTCGTATAGTGGTAACAGCTGCTCGTAATAAAGACTTTACTAAAGCTAAAGCAGGTTACCTAGGTCTACTTTACGGGGTATTACGTTGGGAGCCTACGGAAAAAGATACTTTTACTTTTGGGCTTTTAATGCAAAATAAAATCTCTACGCCAAATCCATCAGGTGTACCTTACATGAGTGCAACAGGTGAAGAGTTAAATCTTGATCGTAACACTTACTTAGGTGCTTCTTGGAACCGTGAGATTAACCGTAAAGTAAAAATCTTTGCCGAACACCAACACTGGTTAAATGACGACTGGAAAGTAGATACTACTCTTGCCTTTACGCGCAAACTAAGTACTCTAAAAATGGCAATGGTAACTAGCCTAGGTACAAGCTATGCTGGTGTACCAACTACAGGTTTAATGCCATTAAACAATAAATTGCGCTATGATAACCGTGCTAGCGAAATCCAATTTAAAACTGGAGTAAACGGTAGCTTCGAGTTATTTGGTAAAACGCATCAAGCTTTTGTAAACTATGTTTACAACCGCGATGATACAAAAACTGACTACGCACGTGTGCGTGATACTTCAACTTACGATATTTTCTCGTTTAACGGTGCAGATATAAGTGAACCAGATTGGAGTAATCCATCAGACTTTATCTATTACAATAACCGCTTTGTAACCAGTTCTTTACAACTTGGGGGCAGATTTAACCTCGTAGATAAACTTTATCTGTTAGCGGGCTTAAACTACTCTTACTATAAAACCTATAGCTTTGCAGATTACATCTGGTGGGCTGGAGCAGCTGATAGTGACCCTGATGATTTAACTATCCGTGGTTACCATGCAACTACTCCTTTAGTGGGCTTAAGTTATGATCTCAATGCCCATCATACAGTTTACGCAAGTGTGTCGCGTATTTTTAAACCACAAAGTGGTTACGATATTAACAACAACCCGCTTGCTCCAAAACGTGGAACTAACTATGAAGTGGGCTTAAAATCTCACTGGAGTGGTTTAAATGTTAACCTTGCTCTTTTCCGTATTCTCGAACGTAACCGTTCAGTGTATACTGGTTTAACTAATAGTGCAGGTAACTACTATTACCTCACTGCTGGTAAAGTACGTAGCCAAGGGGTTGACTTTGAAGTTTCTGGGGCTTTAACCGAACGTTGGAACCTCTTCCTCGGTTACACCTTTAATACCAGTAAGTACCTAGTTACTGAATCTTCAAGTTACACGGCAGGGATGAACTTTAGTAAGGTTACCCCAAAACACATTCTTCGTGTTTACTCTAACTATCAGTTAAATGAGCAATGGACAGTGGGAGCTGGCTTTAGTTATCAATCCCAAACGCAAAGCCTCTATCAAAACATCCGTCAAGGAGGCTACACTCTCTGGAATGCTGATGTAGCTTACCAAGTTACTCCTAACCTAAACCTCTCGCTAAACTTTAACAATATCTTTGATAAAAGATATTGGGTAAATAACCGCGTACGTGTTTACGGAGGTAATAACTTCTACGGTGATCCACGTAATGTGCAGTTTAACTTAAATTACACTTTCTAAGATCTAAGCCAAAGACTCAAGTCTTTGGCTTTTAGCTCATTTTTCTTATGCAAACTTTAAAATACTTTTTTGCTCTTGCCTCTTACTTTTGGTATGGCAAAAGAGCTTGGCGACCTTGGTTAGTTTTTGCTATAACTTTACTAACTAGCATTACTATCGTACAAATTTCGGTATATGTTGCCTGGTGGAATAAAGACTTTTATGATGCCCTTGCTAATCTAGAAAAAGATAAAATCTGGGGGCTCGTAGGGCAGTACTTTATCTACATGGGGATTATTGTTTTTTGTGTGGTACTAGGTAGTTTTTTACGCAAAAAACTCATGTTTTGGTGGCGCGAAGACCTAACCAAGCTCTTACAAAACAAATGGCTCAAGGACCACAAGCATTATCGCTTGTCGCTATATGCTCCGCATATCGACAACCCCGACCAAAGGATTGCCGAAGATGTAATGCTCCTTTGTACCTACACTATAGATCTTGTCCGTGGACTATGCATGAACATTTTCCGCTTGGTAAGCTTTGTTAGTATTCTCTGGACCATGTCGGCAGTTTATACTTTGACCCTCGGGCAAACTTCATGGCAAATTTCAGGTTATTTAGTTTGGGTAGCTTTTTTATACTCGCTCCTTTGTTCGTTAATTATGCATGCGGTAGGATATAAACTGCAACGTCTCAATGTAGATCAGCAACACTATGAAGCTAACTACAGGGGACAATTAATTCGCTTACAAGAATCTAGTGAAGCCATAGCTCTCTATCAAGGGGAAGCGGGAGAATTAAAACGTCTGGAACAAGACTTTGGCAAAATAAAATCTAACTGGCGAGCTTTAATTTGGCGGGAGTTAAAAGTAGAAGTGTTTTCGGCAACAAGTTTACGTATAACTCTGTTTATTCCTCTCTTGGCTACTCTACCTATGTACCTTGGTGGGCAAATTACTTTTGGGAGTATGATGCAAGCCCGCAGTGCCTTTGCTAATGTCCAAGATGGTTTTAACTGGTTTGTGGATAGCTATAAAACCATTATTAAATGGGCTGCCGTAGTACAACGTTTAGGAACCTTTGTTGATGCTCTTGAGGCTCAGCCTGAGCAAGAAAAAACTTTGGTAACTACTAAAGAGCTCTCTAATACCAGAGAATCAACTAATACAAAAGAATCAACCTCTGCCTCAGAGGCTCCTGTTCTGCTTGAAGTAAAAAACCTCGATCTCTTTACCCAAGAGCAAAGACCGCTTCTGGCTCAAGTGCAACTTAGCTTTGTCGCTGGACAATGGTATCAACTCCAAGGTCCAAGTGGACTAGGGAAAACTACGCTCTTAAGAGCCTTAGCGGGAATTTGGCCCTACTACCAAGGGCAAAGTCAGATCTACAGTGCCCGTCGCTTGTTCTTACCACAAAAACCCTATCTGTTTAAGGCAAGTTTACGCGAAGTTCTTAGCTACCCTTATGAACACTTACTGGAAAAAGAACAAGCTTTAGCCTTACTACAAGAAGTTGGTTTAGCTCACTTAAGTGACAAACTTGAACAAGTGGCTAACTGGCATAAAGTACTTTCTGGGGGTGAACAACAAAGATTAAGCTTGGCTCGAGCTTTACATTTACAACCGCAAGTGTTGTTTTTAGATGAGGCTACCAATCAACTTGATAGCCAAAGTGCGCAAGCTCTTTTTGCTTTACTAGCGCAACGCTTACCGCAAACTATGGTGGTGGGGATTACCCATCAACCTGAATTAAATGCTTACTTTAAACAAAAAGTAGATCTTACCCAGTTTAAAGTAAATGCTCAAGAGCTGTAAAGTAAACTCAAGAGCTGTAAAGTAAACTCAAGAGCTGTAAAGTAAACTCAAGAGCTGTAAAGTAAACTCAAGCTCTTTAAAGCAAATACATTAAATGCTCAAGCACTTTAAAGTAAATGCTCAAACACTTTAAAGTACATACAAAAATAGCCTAGGTAAAATACCCAGGCTATTTTTTTATTCCATTAAATCTTTAATTAGATTAGCAACACTTGGAATAGTACGAATAACGTCTACCCCCATGTTCACCGAAATAATTCCTTTTTCAAGATCACCAACTAACATACCAGGACGTAAGCCTCCTGCTTGTTGGATCTTACTATCCAGATCCTCTTGAGGATTAGAGTTATAAACAGAAGCATACTCTTGAGCTTGTGGCGTATTTAGCGAACGTTGGAAATAAGAAATACGAACAATATTGTCTACGCTAGATTGAAGAATTTTAGATTTAGTTGACTCAGCAGCTGGACTCTCTTTAGTTACAATAAAACGAGTACCAATAAATACTCCCTGTGCCCCTAAAGCAAAGGCTGCATTAACACCACGACGATCATTGATTCCGCCTGCAGCTAACACAGGAATATCTACTGCATCTACCATAGTTGGTACCACGGTAAAAGTACCAAGTGGACGTTCTGGAGTATAACCGCCTTCATCGTAACCCGTAGCAACTAAAAGATGAGCACCTAGCTCTTGGGCTGCTCGCATATTCTCTACGGTTGGCGTAATTGGACGGTGAATAATCACACCCCCGTGACTAAGAATATAAGCAAATATTTTCTTGTTTGGAATACCAAAAGAAACGGTAATAAAATGTCTTACCCCTTCGGCAAAGGCTACTTCAAGTAAACCTTGGTTATATTCATCGATTTCCTCATCGGCAGCAGGCATAATAATGTTTATCGCAAAAGGCTTGTCCGTTTGTTCTTTAGTTTTACGGATTTCTTCACGATAAGCAGCTACTTTATCAGCTACAGTACGAGGTTGATGCGGTAAGTCTGCTGCATTTGGAGAGCTTAAGCCTCCAGCGTTAGGACCTAATACTCCTAAACCACCAGCATTAGAAACGGCCGCTACAAGGCGAGCGTTGGTAATCCATGACATAGGAGCCTGAATTAAAGGATAAGTAGTACCCAGAATTTGAGCAACTTTATTATTTGCGTAAGTCATAATTTTAAAAAAAGTTTAAGTTAAAGAAATTGGTTTGGTAAGAACCAAGTGGTTAGCCCTTATTGTACTACTCTCTATAAGAAAAGGGAAGAAAAACTCTTCACTTTTAAACTTTGTTATTGCGATCTAATTCGGCTAGTGCCTGAAAAAAAAGGGAAGAAAAAACTCTTCCCATTTTTTTTATTATTTATTACGATCTGCGTCGTAGTTATATTGCACATTGTAGTATTGTGCAGAAGATAAACGAGCGTCTAGGTGTAAAGAAGCTAAAGCTTCATTAATTACATTAACGTTATAGAAAGACGGTGCTAAAACTCCAACGTTGTTCACTTGGTAGTAGCTTGTGAATACATCTTTGGTATCACCAATAACTACTTGCACATTGTTACCATTAGTACGAGATTCTACTTTTACATTTTCTCCAGCTACAGCAATTGTTGTTGTCTCGTAAGTAGCAGGGTTAGAATTTACATTTGCATTAGCGTTAAAAGATACTAAAGCTGAAGTTGCAACTAATGCTGATAAGAATACTGTTTTTAATTTCATAACTAGATTTCCTTGTTGTTTTATGTTGTTTATGTTGTTAACTTAAAAGTATTGTAGCTTTTAAGGTTGTTTGTTGCTTTTTTTTGTGTTGTTTAAAGCTTTTATGGCTTTAAGATTTGCCCTAAGGCTAGGGTTTTAGCACAGGGTGCGCTTAGCACCTTGTCCTGAGATTAAGCTAGTTTAATTTAAGTACTTGATTTGTTGTTTGCTTTTTGTGTTGTTTGTTTTTTATTTTTTTGTATCTTGTATGTTCGAAGTACTTTAATTATGAGTTAGCTTTATTTTTCACTAAGTTTTGTGCTTGAGCATAAACTTGTGGTGAAACTTGTACATTTACATTTAAATTAGCTAATGCACTATTTAAATCGCCAGAGCTTAATGAAGCTGGAGCTGAAATAAGAACATCGTTTACTACATAAGTAGCTTTAGCACCATTACCTAAAATATTTACTTCATATTTTAAATCTGGGTAAGATTTAACTACTGCCTCAACTTGTGTACCATTAATGTCAATCGTACGGTTTGTAACTTCTGCTGATAATTGATATTCAATTACTGCAGGGTAATCACGATCTAGGCGATCTACAACTTCTGCGTTTGCGTTTACTGTTGTAAAAATAGTTGAAGCTGCAAATACTGCGATTAATAAATTTTTGATTTTCATAACTAGTTTTCCTTTGTTGTTATTGTGTTGTTAGTTTTGTGTGTTTTTTTTGTTGTTATAAAAGATAACCTTATGTGTTGTTGTGTGTTGTTTTTCTTTGTTATCTTTTATAGTTATATTATAAAGAATTAATACTAAAGGATAAATAGGGTTAAACTTAATACACTCTTGAATTTAACTAAGTAATCACTTTTTTATTTGCCTTATTCTTTATCTAGAGATAATATAGCTTCGAATTAATTAGTTTAAATGTTTAAGTTTGCAAAAGACTTTTGCAAAATACGCAATAATAAATATTCTTACTTTTCAAAGACTTAAGTTAGTTGAAATATTTGTATCTTACTTAAAAGTAACTATAAAAATATTGTAAAATCAAAGTAGCAAATCCCCTTCATCCATTAGCCAATCCTCAAGAAATTTTCTCACTCTTGCAAAATAAAAATCTAGAAAAAATAAAAAATAATTTTGTCTCTAAATTATTAATTTAATCTCCCCTCTTAATTAAATAATCAAGGTTAATTATTTAATTTAATAATACAGTTTATTAAGGGCAACCTATGTTAATAAATAACCAATATTAAAGTTTTCTTGCTTTAGTTAATCAAACATAAAAAAAGCGATTGCCAAAGCAACCGCAAGTATTTTTTTATTTTTTTGACTTAACCATTAGTAGCTATATTTCTCTAACTATAGCTAAAATACAGATGAGATAAAACATCTTTAGTTTAACTAGAAGTTAAACCTTATCTCTAAAACTCTCACCATTGCTCTGGAAAACCACAGCATTTTAGATCACTTTTTTTCAAAAAATCGTATATTAAAGTATATAGGTTATTAACCTTGTATTTGTCATTATACCCCAGTTTATGGGTGTTTTTTACCCCCTAACTTTCTTTTTCTCGGGATACAAAGAGAGATTCGGGAAAAAACAAATGTAAAAATATTTATTTACGTATATCTTTTTGGGGTCTTTTAACAAATATTAGCTTCATTTTTGCTACTTAGTTTACTTATGTACTCTTTTTATCTGCTTAAAAATTATTTAATTTATAGCACGTAACTTTTAATTGATGAGCAGGAGACTAGTAACCACTTAATTGCACAAAGATATTTAAAGCTGGAAGAGCTTCATTTACCTGATCCATAGTCATATAGAAAGGAGTATGAATTTCTAAATAATCACTACGATAGATTTTTGTTGGTTGGGATGTATCCCCTAACTGAACAAATACTTCACCTAAGTCATTACGAGCAACTACAGCGTCATAATCACGACCAGCAATATTTACCGTTGTTGCAGAGGCTTGAGGATATTGCTCTAAATAACTCGGAGTAGTTTCTTGTACTGATGAAGAGGCGTGAGCATTAAATGCACCTAAACTAGCAACTGCAGTTAAAGCAGCTAAAGCAAATTGTTTAATTTTCATAACTAGATTCCAATTGTGTTGTCTTGTTAACCAAATATTTTTGTTGTGTATTTTGTTATATGTTTTTATGTATTTGGTTTATGTTTTTTGTTTGTATTTTGTTTATGGTTTGTTTGTATTTTGTTTATGGTTTGTTTGTATTTTGTTTATGGTTTGTTTGTATTTTGTTTTATGATTTGTATTTTTTGTTGTTTGTATTTGGTTTATGTTTTTT